>JABFYB010000740.1 GCA_013361475.1 Hamadaea sp. | reverse complement strand
AATGCCGTCCGTGCTCAGGGCGGCCGGCGGCGCGATGAGGAGATCGTTCGGTGGCGGCGTCTAGGTTTCGGGGGCAGTTCCGCCGACGGCGCCGGACATCCCGGTCCGCGGCGGAGGCCAGGTCCACAACGGGAAGGAAAAGGCCATGATGCGCATCGTCGACCGCCTGATCTCGAAGGTCGTCCGCACGACGACCGCGTCCGCGTGCAGCGGCGCGGACGTCTGCCTCGGCGGTATCACGTTCTGGCGGTACTGCTGCCCGGACAGCGGCTGCTCCTACACCTTCGTCCACTACGGCTGCTGACGAGCCGGACCGATGAGCCGGGCGGCGCTTCGTGCCGCCGCCCGGCGTACGCGTTGTCGAAGGAGGAGGCCATGCAGGTCGTCATCGCCGCTCTGGTGGCGCTGGGTCTGCTCGGTGTGTTCAATCTGCTGCTGACGATGGGAATCCTGCGGCGGCTGCGGGCCGAGGCCGAGGCGAAGGTCGCCGGCCACTCGTCGTCGGGGCTGCGCCCCGGGTCGGCCGTCGATGCCTTCGAGGTAACCACGGTCGACGGTGAGCCGATCACCGAGGAGACTCTGACGGGGACGGTGGCGTTCTTCTCGGCCGGCTGTTCGGCCTGCCACGAGCTGCTGCCGGACTTCGTCGCGTACGCACGGGAGCAGGGGCGGCGCAACGTCCTCGCGGTCGTTGCGGGTGACGACCCGGAGACGGTGGACGCACTCACCGAGGTTGCCCGGGTGGTGAAGGCGGACCTGCCCGGCGGACCGGTCGCGAAGGCGTTCCGCAACACGTGGACGCCCTCGCTGTATGTCGTGTCAGGCCGGTACGTCGTTGCGGCGGGGGCCCGGCTGGCGGATCTGCCCCGCCGGCCGGCGTTGAGCGGGAGCTGACCGGAGGTGGCGACGACCCGCCCGCGCCGGCGGATCAGCGCCCGGCAGGTACGCGAGGCCGCGGCTGAGGCGGCGGCGTTGCTGTGGCGGTGCGGGCCGGTGCGGCTGTCGGCCTTCCTCGCGATGACGACGGCCGTAGCGGTCGCGCCGGTGCTGACCGCCTGGCTGACGAAGGCGGTGCTCGACCGGCTGGCGACAACGGGGGCAGCCGTGACGGCTCCGGCCGCCGGGCTGGTCGCCGCCGGGCTCGCCACCGCCCTGCTGCCGGTCGCCGCCCGGTTCGCCCGCGAACAGGTGGGCCGGTCGGCGAGCCGGGTCGCCACCGATCGGCTGTTCGCGGCGCTGGGCCGGCAGGCGGGGCTGCGCCGGTTCGAGGACCCCGCGTACCAGGACCGGCTGCGGCTGGCCCAGGACAGCGCCCGGCGGCTGCCCGAGCTGGTCGACGGGGCGGGGAGCCTGGTCAGCGGGGTCCTCGGGCTGACCGGCTTCCTCGGGTCGCTGCTGCTCCTCAGCCCGCTGCTGACGGTCGTCGTGCTGGGCACGGCTGTACCGGTGCTGCTGGCCGAGTTCAGCCTCGCCCGGCGGCGCTCGGCGACCGAGTGGCACGTCGAGCGCTTCCACCGCCGCGAGTTCTTCTACGGCCATCTGCTGACCGGGGTCGACGCCGCGATGGAGATCCGGCTGTTCGGGATCGGCGGCTTCCTGCGTGCCCGGATGATGGGGGAGCGGGAACGGGCCGATGCCGCCCGGCGGCGGGTGGACGCGCGGCAGGCCGTGGTACAGGGCGCGTTCAAGGCGGTGAGCGCGGGCGTCGCCGGGTACGGGCTGTGGTGGGCCGTCACCACCGCGCGCGGCGGCGGGCTGACGGTCGGCGACGTGTCGATGTTCGTGGCGGCGATGGTCGGCGTGCAGGCCGCGCTGTCCGGGCTCACGGCCGCCGTGACCGGCGGCCAGGCGCGCCTGCTGGCGTTCACGCACTACGTCGCGGTGCTACGGGCCGAGCCCGACCTGCCCACGGTCGCTGACCGCCCGGCGCCCGCGCTGCGCCGCGGGATCGTGCTGCGCGACGTCTGGTTCCGCTACAGCGACGACCACCCCTGGATCCTGCGGGGCGTCGATCTCACGATCCCGCACGGGTACGCGGTGGCGCTCGTCGGTCTCAACGGGGCCGGCAAGACCACCCTCGTGAAGCTCCTGTGCCGGATGTACGACCCGACCCGCGGGCAGATCCTCTGGGACGGTGTCGACCTCCGGGACCTGTCGCCGTCGTCGCTGCGGGAGCGGATCAGCGCGGTCTTCCAGGAGCACATGAACTACGACATGACCGCTGCCGAGAACATCGGCCTCGGCGACCTGACGGCACTGGCGGACCGCCCCCGGCTCGTCGGCGCGGCCGAACGGGCGGGCGTCCACGAGCGGCTGGCCGCTTTGCCGTACGGCTACGACACGCCGTTGACGCGTACGTTCATCCTCGGCATGGACAACGGGGACGACGGCCCGGACGCCGAGACCGGGGTGGTCCTGTCCGGCGGCCAGTGGCAGCGGCTGGCGCTCGCCCGGTCGCTCGTCCGCGCGGGCCGCGACCTGATGATCCTCGACGAGCCGAGCTCCGGCCTCGACCCGGAGGCCGAGCACGAGGTGCACGAACGCATCCGGGAGCATCGGGAGGGCCGCACCAGCCTGCTGATCTCCCACCGGCTGAGCGCGGTGCGGGACGCCGACCTCGTCGCCGTCCTGGCCGACGGCCGCATCGCCGAACACGGCCCGCACGACGCCCTGCTCGCGGCGGACGGCACCTACGCCCGGCTCTTCCGCCTGCAGGCCGCCGGATACCAGGCGGTACCGTGACGACGCCCGCGATCGTGGTCCTGCTGCTCGCCGTGGCGTCGCTGGGCGGCCTCGCCGTCGGGGCCCGGCTGCTGCTCATCCTGGCCACTGTCGATGGTGCGAGCATGGAGCCGACCCTCCGCCCGGGCGAGCGGGTCCTCATCCGGCGTACGCGCCGGCCCCGCCGCGGCGACGTCGTCCTCATGCGGCTGCCCGCCGACCCCGCCCTGCTCCTCAAACGCGTGGTGGCCGTCGCGGGGGAGCACCTTCCCTCCGACTGGGCCCGGCCCGACGTGCACGGGCTCGGCGACCGCCGCGTACCGGCCGGCTGCTACGTGGTGCTCGGCGACAACCGGCCGGTCAGCACGGACTCCCGCTACTTCGGACTCGTCCGCCGCGACCGCGTCCTCGGCGTGATGATCCGGCGGCTACCCTCGGGGGGATGAGGCTCCGGCGCGTACGCGGAGGCTCGAACCGGCAGCGCTCCGCCGGTAGGCGGGACTGCACGCCCGGTCCGGACGGGGCCCCAGCTCACCAGCAGTGATGATCCTTCCAGAAGTCCCAGGCGGCGAGTGGCGTGCCGTACCGCTGGTTGGTGTAGCGGAGGGCGGCCAGGCACTGGTAGAAGCGGCGCGATCGCCACCGCGAGCATGCTCCTCCCTTTGTGCGAGCGCCGAATGCCCGGCGGGTGAGATTCGCGGCGGCCAACAGGTCGTCGTTCTTCTTCTGGATCGCGGCGAGCTTGTCTTCCGTTTCAGGCTGCTTGCCCTGCACCACAGCCGAGGCCAGGCCGTTTTCGCCGACTCCGGCGGGGCCGACGTCCACAGGAGACTGACGTGCCGTCGCAGGGATCGACGGCTATGATCGAGAACGTTGTCGTAGACCACCGACGACCGCCACAGCGTCGTATCGGTGCCGGCGCTTCGGCCCGGACCCATCTCGTCGACCAGGAAAGGCTCCGCTGTGGAGGCACGGCCGCAGCTGCTGGGTGCGCTCTTGCGCGAGCACCGCCGGCGGGCGAACCTGACGCAGCAGCAGCTCGCCGAGCGAGCCGGCTTGAGCGTGCGGGCGGTCCGCGATCTGGAGAACGGCCGGGTCGCGACCCCGCGTCCGGAGTCGATGTCGCGGCTGGCGGCCTGCCTCGGGCTGTCGACGCTGGAAGTGACGGAGCTGTTGCACCGGGGCCGGTCGGGGGTGCACATCGGCGTTCTGGGACCGCTGATCATCCGGATCGGTGGATCGCCCGTCCCACCCGGCCCGCCCTTTCAGCAGACACTCCTGGGCTTGCTCGCGGTGCAAGCCGGCGAGGTGGTCGGCCGCGACGAAATCGTGGACGTGCTGTGGGGCGCGGACCCACCGCGCAGCGCAGTCGGACAGGTGCAAAACGCTGTCAGCCGGTTACGGCGAATACTCGACGCCCCGGACAAGCCACGGCTGTACACGGCACGGCACGGCTACCAGCTGCGGTTGGAGGCCGGTGAAGTGGACGCCGGCGAATTCGCGGCGCTCCTGGAAGCGGGACGGCTGGAAGAGGCGCTGAAATGCTGGCGCGGTCCGGTGCTCGCCGACGCACCCGACCGGTTGCGGACGCACCCCGCGGCCCTGGCGCTGGGCCGACGCCGGCTGCAGGCGGCGATCGCGTACGCCGATCGCGACGACGCGGCCGTCGACCTGTTGCGGACGCTGTCCGCGCAGGAGCCGCTGCACGAGCCGCTGCACGCCCGGCTGGTGACGCTGCTGGCGCGCAGCGGTGACCGTGCCGCCGCCCTCAAAGCACACGCCGACATCAGCGAGCGGCTGGCCGACGAACTGGGTGTCACACCCGGTGACGAGCTCACGGTGGCGTACCGGCAGGTGGCCGGAACCGAGCACGAAGCGTGGGTACGCCCGGCGCAGCTGCCCGCGCCGGCCCCGGGTTTCGTCGGCCGGTCCGACGCCCTGCAGCAGCTGGATCATTCCGGTGCGGCCGTCTGCGTCATCACCGGCACCGCCGGAGTCGGCAAGACGATGCTGGCCCTCCGGTGGGCGCACGGCGTACGAGATCGTTTCCCGGACGGTCAGCTGTTCGCCGACTTGCACGGTTTCGGCCCGGCCGGAGCGGTAGCCCATCCCGGCACGGTGCTAAGGGCCTTCCTCGATGCGCTGGGAGTGCCGGCCGCACGCATTCCCGTCGCCTTCGAGGCGCAGGTCGGGCTCTACCGCAGTCTGCTCGCCGGCCAACGAGTCCTGATCGTGATCGACAACGCGCGGGACGCCGAACAGGTCCGGCCGCTGCTACCCGGGACACCGGGCTGCCGCGTCGTGATCACCAGCCGCGACCAGCTTCGTGGCCTGGTCGCCGCGGAAGGAGCCGAGCCGGTCATGCTCGACCTGCTCCCCGCCGACGACGCCGTCCGGCTCCTCGCCCAACGGATCGGTCGGCACCGGGCCTATGCCGTGCCAGGTGTGGCCGAACGCATCGCCACGCAGTGCGCGCGGCTCCCGCTCGCGCTGGCCGTGGTCGCCGCCCGGGCCGCACTGTACCCGGCGTTTCCCCTCGACCAGATCGCGGCCGATCTTCGGCCGGACGGCGGCGGCTTAGGCGACCTCGGTGACGTCCGGTCAGTGTTCTCCTGGTCCTTGCGGGCCCTCGGAGGTGACGCGGCCACCCTGTTCACGCTGTGCGGCGCCCTGCCCGGCGCTGACTTCGCAACTGCGGCGGCAGCCAGCCTCGCGGCGTGGCCAGCCGCCCGCGCCCGCGCCGCGCTCGGTGAACTCGTCCGGGCCCATCTGGTCGTCGAGCACCTGCCCGGCCGGTTCACGATGCACGACCTGCTGCGCGCGTACGCGTCGGAGTTGCTGGCCGAAGACGAGAAGCAGATCGCTGCGGTGCGCGTACTCGATCATTATCGGGCCACGGCGATACGCGCGGCCATGCTCGTGGATCCGCACCGCGAGCCCATCGTGCCGGTGCCCGTGGTGGCAGGCGCGCCGGTGCTCACTTTCAGCGACGCGGAGCAGGCGATGGCGTGGTTCGCCGCGGAACACGCGGTCCTGGTGGCGGCGGTCGAGCGGGCGTGGGCCGCGGGTGAAGACGCGCGAGCCTGGCAGCTGGCGTGGACGCTGCTGGACTATCTCGACAATCAAGGGCATTGGCGCGACTGGATCGCGGTGGAGCTGATCGCACTGGCCGCGGCGAGGCGCGGAGGCGATCCGGTCGGCGAGGCATACGCGCACCGACTGCTGGGCCGCGGTTATACGCAACTGGGCCAGTACGCGGACGCGGGCGGTCATTACGAAGCTGCGCTGACGTTGTACAGCCGACAGGGCGACCTGCTCGGCGGCGCCCACACATCGATGGGCCGCTCGTGGATGCTGCATCTGCAAGGCCGGCATCGCGCTGCGCAACGAGACCGGTTCACGGCGCTGGAGCGGTATCGCCGCGCAGGGCACCGCGTGGGCGAGGCGCGAATCCTCAACGCCATCGGCTGGGGGTACGCGCAGCTCGGCGACTACCGTCGCGCCTTGGACCACTGTGGACAGGCGTTGGAGCTGGCGCAGGCGCTCGACGACACCGCCGGATCGGCCGCCATCTGGGACAGCTTGGGCTACGCCCATCTGCACCTGGGCGAGCACACCGAAGCCATCGAGTGCCTTACCACGGCGGTGAACCTGTTCCGGCGGTCGCACGACTTGTTCAACGAGGCTGATTCGCTGACCCACCTCGGTGATGCGTACGCTGCCGCCGGTCAGCCAGGCGAGTCCCGCGCGGCATGGGAAGCCGCGGTGGCGATCCTTGATCAGCTGGGGCATGCCGATGCCGACGCGGTCCGCGGCCGCCTCAAGGACTGA
>JABFYB010000744.1 GCA_013361475.1 Hamadaea sp. | reverse complement strand
GGCCCTCGAACGGTTGCGCGCCGAGCCCTTCGTCACCAGTACGCACAGCATGATCGTGCTGTCCCGGCTCGTCGAGAATCCAGTTCCATGATCATCGCGCCTGCCACGGTGTGAATTCCGGCATTTTGCCGAGCGAAGCAGCATGGCTGACGCAATGATCACGCCCCGCGGGGAAAGCAACGCGGGGCACGCCCCGCGAGGAGGCACGCGGGGGTTGCTACAGGTACATGCCGGTGCGCTCGGGGAGCGCGGGCTTGTCGCCTTCGCTGTAGAACCGCTTGCCCCCGAACTCGCCCTGCAGCCGGTCGTCGAGTTCGTCGGCGAGCCCGGTCATGACTTGGATCGCCAGCACGAGGTGGGTGGCCTGGAAGCGGCGGCCCATCACCGGCACCGATGCCCAGACGGTCCCGTTCGTGCAGTAGAGCCGGCCGATCGGCATCCGGTTGGTCAGGTCGGAGAGCCGGACGAACAGCTGCTCGTTCGGCTCGACCTCGGTGAGCAGCGGCGAGAAGACGTCGATCAGCGGCGGGTTGTCCCGGACCTTCACGAAGACCATCGCGGAGCCGGCCCGGATGCCGATGTCGCCGTCCTGGTCGACGGTCAGCTCCTCCGGGGTGGTCTTGAGCAGCGCCGCGACCACCGTACGCACGCGCTCGGCGAGGTCGAGGCCGTCCTCGTCGCCGTCTTCGCCGTCGGCCAGGTCGAGGTCGGCCTCCGACAGGGCGAGCGAGGACTCGGGCCGGGCGGTGCCCAGGCCGGTGAGCGTGATCGACTCCTCTTCCTCGTCCCGCGCGCCGTAGACGACGAAGGCCGGGTGCGGGGCGCCGTAGACGTCCCGCAGCGTCCGGGTCAGCGTCACGGCCAGCTGCGGCGCGAGGTCGGACGTGGCGGTCTGGCCGAAGTGTTCGCGGGAGCCCGGGATGACGCCGGGCGGCGACCAGCCCAGCTCGATCATCGCCGCGACCGCGCTCCGGTCGAGCTTGTAGCCCGACGGCAGGAGGCCGTTGCCGACCGCCATCGCCGACAGGAGGTTGTCCTCGCCGACGGTCACCCCGACCGAGTAGACGACGTCGCCGGTCCCGTAGGCGGTCGGGTCGACCGTCAGGAAGAGTTCCGACTTCGGCGGCAGGGTAGGCAGGGCGTCCGCCAGTGCGCCGGCGAAGTCCCGCCACGCCTGGGTCACCTTCGCGGCCAGGTCGGACGTGGTGGGTTCGTCCAGCAGATGGAACTCGGTCATGACGGGCCTCCGATCCAGTCCCCGCAACCCTACCCACGCCAATATCGTCTGCGGCATCGCATGGTTGGTAGGCCGACAGACCTACTGTTGGGCACATGACATTTGCGGCCGTTGTGCTCGCCGGCGGAGCGGCCCGGCGGCTGGGCGGCGTGGCGAAGCCGTTGCTCACCGTCGAGGGCAGTGCTCTCCTCGCCCGCGTCCTGGCCGCCGTTCCCGACGCCCGCCCCCGCGTCGTGGTCGGCCGGGTCGGCGAGGTTCCGGCGGACGTCGTGGTCACCGTGGAGGACCCGCCGGGCGCTGGTCCGGTGCCCGCCCTCCGCGCCGGGGTGGCGCTCCTGCCGGCGGATGTCCAGACGGTGGCCGTCCTCGCGGCCGATCTGCCCTTCCTCACCTCGGGCACGGTCCGCGCATTGCGTACCGCCCTGGGCGATCAGGAGGCCGCGGTGCTGCTCGACGCCGAGGGCCGCCGCCAGCACCTCGTCGCGTGCTGGCGCCTGGGCGCGCTGCGAGCAGCGCTGGAGACCACGTCGCCCCGGGTCCGCGATCTCTATCCGGTACGCACAGCGGAAGTGCCCCCCGCGCAAGCGCGGCTCCCGGAGTACCTCGACTGCGACACCCCGGCCGACCTCGACCTGGCCCGGCGGCTGGCCGCTCAGAATCCGAGTTCGTCGAGTTCGGCGAGCACAGCCGAGCGGTAGCCGCCGCCGAACAGGGCGGTGTGCACCAGCATGAGGAAGAGCCGGTGGCAGGGCAGCACGGCGCGCCACCCGCTCGGCAGCGGAAACTCCTCCTCGTACGCCTCCAGCACGACGCCGAGGTAGGCCACTCCGCCGAACAGTCCGAGGCAGGCGATGTCGGTCAGCCGGTTCCCGCCGTGCGCGGCCGGATCGACGAGCCAGCCGCGGCCGGACTCGTCCCACAGCACGTTGCCCGGCCACAGGTCCCCGTGGAGCCGGGCGGGCGGTTCGCCGGGGTCGAAGTCGCCGAGCCGCTCGGCCAGGCGCTCGATACGGGCCAGATCGTCGATTTCCAGAGCGCCGCTCTCCTGGGAGAGCACCGCGTACGGCAGGAGCCGGCGTGCGGCGTACCAAGCGCTCCAGGGGCCGTCGCTGGGCGTGTTGTCCATCGGCAGTGAGCCGATGAAGCCCGGCCAGGCCGCGCCGAACGAGTCCGCTCCGGCCGCGTGCAGCCGGGCGAGTTCCCGGCCGAACCGGGCGGCGCCCGCCTCGGTCGGCTCGCCGGGCTCGACCCACTCCAGGGCGATCAGCTCGGGCAGGGCGACGACCACCTCGGGCACCGGCACCGCGCCCGCCGCCCGGAGCCAGGTCAACCCGCTCGCCTCGGCCTCGAAGAACCCCGGCGGCGGCCCCTCCGGATGCGGCCAGGTCTTGGCGAACAGCGAGGTCCCGTCGTCGAGCGTGAGCCGGCTGGCGCTGCTGATCGATCCGCCGCCGACCGGCGTCTCCCGGATGCGCTGGTGCGTCAGGAACGTCGGCAGGAGGTGCGGATGCTCCCGCAGGAAGGCGAAGTCCACTCCGAAGACGTTAGGCCGCCGCGTCCGATTCGGTGAACCGGCCGCGCCGGGCAGTGCGGTCGCGCTGGCCGAGGTCCCGGTCGCTCAGGTCCCGTTGGCTGGGCCAGCGGCCGAGGGTCGAGCCGGGTAGCCCCCGCAGCATCGCGTCGCGGATGAGGGTGGCCAGCGAGTAGGTCCCGTCGGCCGCCAACGCGCGATCCAGGGCGACCCCGGCCAGCGGCCCGTTGCCGTCGCGCCAGGCCGCGAAGGCGAGCAGCGTCGCCGCCGGAGCGACGAGACTCGGCTCGGCCCGCCGGGTCACATCGGTCCACAGGCTCATCTGCCACGGTTCGTGATCAGTGCTCTCCCAGGCCCGGTCCCGGACCGGCAGCGAATGCAGCAGCAGGGTCAGCCACGCGATCTGCTCATCGGTCAGGCGTACGCCCCGGCGTCCGGCCGCGAGCGCGGCGTCCACGGCGAGGAAGCCCGCCGCGCGTACCGCGGGCAGGCCGTCGCGGACGCCGTTGTCCCAGGCGCGCTGGATCAGCCGGGTCAGCCGCCGCCCGGCCAGGTCGACCGCCCGGCTCATCGCCCGTGCGGCCGAGCCGGTCACCGGCGCGACCTGAGCACGCAACGAGTCCCGATCGGGCAGCGCGGTCAGCCCGGCCACGGTGGCCTCCGCCGGAACCGGGCTCGCCGCCGCGTCGAACGGGAAGCCGTCCGGCGGAGTGCACTGCTCACACGAGGCGCAGAAGCACCGGTCCCCGGTTACGCGGACCGCTGCCAGCAGCGGAACCGGGAGCCGGTCGCGTACCCGCTCGATCACGGGACCGACCGTCCCCGCCTCCCCGTACGCCGCCAGCAGGACCGCTTCGACCGGCGCTCGTCCGAGGACCTCCGCCACCGCGGCGGCGAGCCCGTCCACGTCGGGGTCCAGATCCCAGCGCTGGACCACGGCGACGATGGCGTCCCGGAGACCGACGACCACGAGGCTGTCGGCCGGATGGAAGCCCAGCAGGTAGGGGACGGCAGCGGCCAGATCGGCGGGGTTCCGCAGGGTCAGCGTCGGGGTCATGCGCCCAGGATCTCGGCGGGCACGGCCGGGGTCGAGCGTTGTGGATCATGCTGTGGATAACCCGCGTTATCCACAGGACGCGCCCGTTTGCGCTGTTCCAAGCCCACAGGGCGGACGCGGCCCAGGGCGGTGCGTCGTCCTGACACACTCTCGCGTTACCGTCGAACGGTGACCTTCGGATTGCTGGACCGCTTCGGGCGGCGCGCCACGGATCTGCGCGTCTCGCTCACGGATCGCTGCAATCTGCGCTGCTCCTACTGCATGCCGGTGGAGGGCCTGCCCTGGTTGCCCCGGGCCGAGACGCTCACCGACGCCGAGATCGTCCGGTTGATCACGGTGGCCGTCGAGCGGCTCGGGGTGACGGAGATCCGGTTCACCGGGGGTGAGCCGCTGCTGCGCCCAGGCCTGACCGAGATCGTGGCCGCCACGGCCCGTCTGCGCCCCCGGCCGCACCTCGCGCTCACGACCAACGGCATCGGGCTCGACCGGCTGGCCGACGGATTGGCCGCGGCCGGGCTCGACCGGGTCAACGTCTCGATCGACACGCTCCGGGCCGACCGGTTCGCCCAGATCACCCATCGCGACCGGCACGCGGCGGTGCTGGCCGGGATCACCGGCGCGGCCGAGGCCGGGCTGACCCCCGTCAAGCTCAACGCCGTGCTGCTGCGCGGGATCAACGACGACGAGGCGCCCGACCTGCTCCGATTCGCCGTCGCCCACGGCTACGAGCTGCGGTTCATCGAGCAGATGCCGCTCGACGCCCAGCACGGCTGGTCGCGGGAGCAGATGATCACCGCCGACGAGATCCAGGCCTCGCTGGCCGCTCAGTTCGACCTGAAGCCGGACCCGAGCCCACGCGCGGGCGCTCCGGCGGAGACCTTCCTGGTCGACGGCGGACCGGCGAAGGTCGGCATCATCGCCAGCGTCACCCGCCCGTTCTGCGGTGACTGCGACCGCACCCGCCTCACCGCCGACGGGCAGATCCGCAACTGCTTGTTCGCGACCGAGGAGAGCGACCTTCGGAGCGCGCTGCGGAGCGGGGCGGACGACGCCGACCTGGCCGAGCGCTGGCGCGTCGCGATGTGGGGCAAGCGCGCCGGGCACGGCATTGACAATCCAGACTTCCTGCAGCCCGCGCGGGGCATGTCAGCGATCGGAGGCTGAGTGATCACGGTTCGCTACTTCGCCGGGGCCCGGGCGGCGGCCGGGGCGACCGAGGCCGAGTTGCCCGACGGGAGCAGCGTCGCGGAGTTGACCGCGAGCGCCCGTCCGCAGCTCGCCAAGGTGCTCTCGGCCGCCAGCTTCCTCGTCGACGGGACCGCCTGGCGGGACCGGGACGAGCCGCTCCCGGCCGGATGCACGCTCGACGTGCTGCCCCCGTTCGCGGGCGGCTGAGCGTGGCGCAGATGGCGTTCTTCCTGATCTTCGCCCTCGGTGTCGCCGCCGCAATCCACTACTACCTCTGGTTCCGGCTGGTACGCAGCACCACCCGGCCCGGCCGGGCCCGTCGGATCGGCACCGGACTCGTGGTGGCGGCCCTCGTCGTCCTCATCGGAGCTCTCGTGCTCACCCGGCTGGACGCGAACCTCGAATGGTTGGCGGTCGTCGGCTACCTGTGGCTCGCCGTGATGTTCTACCTGCTGGTCACGCTCGCCGTCCTGGAGATTCCGGCGTTCGTCGCCAAGCGGTGGTCGGCGCGGACCGGCCGGGCAGCCCCCGACGCGGGCGCAATCGCCGCCGCACCCGCCCCGGCGGAAGAAGTCACCGACGACGACCGCTCCGCTGGGCGTACCCCTCCGGGCGAAAGCCGGAGGTTGTTCGTGGCGCGCACGGTCGCGATCACCGCTGGGGTCGTCGCGGCCGGGACCGTGGGGTTCGGCGTGACCCAGGCGCTGGGCCGGCCGGTGCTGAAGCGCCGCCAGATCGCGCTGGCCAAGCTGCCGCGCGCGATGGACGGCTATCGCGTCGCGCTGGTCTCCGACATCCACCTCGGGCCGCTGGCCGGGCGCAAGCACACCGAGCGGATCGTGGAGATCATCAACGGCCTCGACGCCGACATCGTCACCGTGGTCGGCGACCTGGTCGACGGCACGGTCGCCCAGCTCGGCGACGACGCCGCGCCGCTCCGGATGGTGCGGAGCAAGCACGGCGCCTACTTCGTGACCGGCAATCACGAGTACTACTCGGGCTACCAGGAGTGGATCCAGGAGGTCACCGAACTGGGCTTGAAGCCGTTGCGCAACGAGCGGGTGGCGTTGCCCGGCGGGCTGGACCTGGCGGGGGTCAACGACGTCACCGGGGCGGGCTTCGACGACGGGCCCGACTTCGCGAAGGCGCTCGACGGGCGCGACCCGGCCAAGCCGGTCGTCCTGCTCGCGCACCAGCCGATCCAGGTGCACGACGCGGCCAAGCACGGCGTCGACCTGCAACTGTCGGGGCACACCCACGGCGGCCAGATGGCGCCCTTCAATCTCGCGGTCAAGCTGCAGCAACCGGTGGTGAGCGGCTACGACACCATCGACGGCACGCAGATCTACGTGACCAACGGCGCGGGATTCTGGGGCCCACCGGTGCGCGTCGGGGCACCGCCGGACATCACGCTGGTCGAGTTGCGCGCTCCCTGACGCCTCGCCCGAGCGGTGGACGCCGGGCAGCCGGACTGGAGTCAGACATCTCACGAGCCGGTGTGGCGGCGAGCGCGGCACCGCGCACGCATGCCAGGATTCACCGCGTGCCCCCGCT
>JABFYB010000779.1 GCA_013361475.1 Hamadaea sp. | reverse complement strand
CGGACGGCGAGCGCGCCCTGCAACAGGATCACCCAGGCCAGCTCGGCCTCGTGCGCGATCGGATAGAGCCGCCGCAGATCGTGCAGCAGATGCCGACCGGCCGCGGGCACGATCTCGACCGCCTCGTCCAGCGCGCGAGGCGTCAGGCTCGGGGAAAGATCCTTCGGCGCGGCCGACGCTCCATAGCGTTCTGCGTATGGGGCGAGCTTGTCGAAGTGCTCGGCGCACTTCTTGGCCAGGGTGCGGCTCATCGCGTACACGTCGGGGTCGGCGGCATGCTTGTCGGCGGTCTGGAACAGCTGTCGCGCCAACTCCGCCTCGGCCTCGTGCACGTCTTCGATGGCTTGGGCCAGCTTCATGCGGTCACCTCCACCGGCGCTGACGCCGTGGTCGTCGGGGCGGGCGCCGGCACACCACCGGAATCCGCGAGCTTCGTCAGGCGTACCGCCGCGGTTTTGAACAAGGGCTGTTTCGAGACCGGATCCCAGGTCGGCTGGGTGACCGCGTTGGCCGCGTGCCCGGCGCCGGCCCGCGAGCCGTAGTGGAACGGCGCGAAGACCACCCCCTCGCGCACGCCGCTGACGCGCGCCCGCGCTTCCATCCGGCCGCGGCGCGACTCGACGCGGACCAGGTCCCCCTCGGCCACGCCGTACCGCGCGGCGTCCGCGGGCGAGACCTCCACCCAGGCCTCCGGGGCCGCGTCCTGCAGTTCCGGTGCGCGGGCGGTCTTGGTCCGCGTGTGGAAGTGGTACGCCGTCCGGCCGGTCGTGAACAGCAGGGGATAGTCCTCGTCCACCGGTTCGGCCGGCTCGACGTAGTCGGCGGCTTTGAAGATCGCCCGGCCTTCGGCACGCAGCGCGGCGAAGTCCTTGCGTTCCTGGGCGGCCCCGGTGAGCAGATCGTGCCCGTAGTCCTCGCAGTAGTCGATCGCGGACGGGAAGACCTGGTTGGTGTAGAGCCGTTCGGTGCCGTCCGGGTTCTCGTCGTTGCAGGGCCACTGAATGCCACTGCCGCCGCGCAGCTTGTCGTAACTCAACCCGGTGTAGTCGCACGGCCGGTCGTGGGTGGCCGCCTTGAACGCGTCGAACACCTCCTCCGGCGTACGCCACGGCAGCAGCGGACTGCCGTCCGAGCGTCGCAGATCCAGGCGTTCGGCGTAGTCGAGGAAGATCGCCAGGTCCGACCGCGCTTGGCCGGGCGGCTCGACCGCCTGCTCAGACAGGTGCACCGTGCGGTCGTGGTTGGTGAACGTGCCCGTCTTCTCGCCCCACAAGGCAGCCGGGAGCACGACGTCGGCCAGGTCGGTGGTCTCGGTGGGGAAGGCGTCGGTGACGACGAGGAACAGCCGCTCCTGACTCAGTACGCCCCGGATGCGCTCCAGATCCGGCAACGACACCATCGGGTTGGTGCCGGTCACCCAGAGGAACTTCAGCGACCCCTCCTCGGCGTACCGGAGGATCTGCATGATGTGCGTCGGCGGTCCCCAACTGGGAATCTGCTCCGGCGGCACGCCCCACAACTCGGCGAGTTGGCGCACGTGGGCCGGGTTCTGCCAGTTCCGCATGGCGGTCAGGTCCCCGTTCGACCCCGTCTCGCGGGTGTTCTCGGCGGTCGGCTGGCCGTTCATCTGGAACACCGTGCAGCCCGGCTTGCCGATCATGCCGCGCAGCAGCGTGATGTTGTTGACCTGGCAGGCCGCCGCGGTCGCCTGATGCGACTGGTAGACGCCCTGGAGGCAGGTGCTCACCAGACGCTCGGCCGAACCGATCACCTCGGCCGCCCGGCGGATGTCGGCCGCTTCGACGCCGCAGACGGCCGCCGCCTTCTCCGGCGGGTACTCGGCGACCTTCTTGGCCAGCCGGTCGAACTCGACGGTGTGCCCGTCGATGAACTCGTGATCGACCCAGTCGTGCTCGATCAGCTCGTGCTG
Organism: Hamadaea sp.; assembly: GCA_013361475.1. Classification (GTDB taxonomy): domain Bacteria; phylum Actinomycetota; class Actinomycetes; order Mycobacteriales; family Micromonosporaceae; genus Hamadaea. The sequence goes on along the minus strand of JABFYB010000779.1, from coordinate 4,643 downwards.
GATCGCGTTGAGCAAGGCGACGTTCGTGCCGCTGCGGATCGCCAGGTGCACCTCGGCCGCCTCGGCGACCTTCGTGCGGCGGGGATCGACGACGACCAGCCGCGGCCGATCCGGGCCGTGCAGCCGATCCAGCACCCGCATCCACAGCACGGTCTGCGTCTCGGCGATGTTGTGCCCGACGGCGAACAACGTGTCGCAGGCGTCGAAGTCGGTCAGCGAGCCCGGGTCGCCGTCGCAGCCGAAGGACTCCTTCAGCGCCGCGTCCGAGGTCGCGGTGCACAACCGGGTGTTGCCGTCGAGATGCGGGGTGCCGAGGCCGCCGCGGGCGAGCACCGCGAGGGCGTAATAGTCCTCGAGGAAGAGCTGGCCGCTGGTGTAGAAGCCGAGCGCCAGCGGACCGGAGTCGGCCAGGATCTGCCGCGACCGCTCGGCGATCAACGTCATGGCCTCGTCCCAGGTCGCCTCGGTCAACCGGCCGTCGCGGCGGATCTGCGGCGTGGTCAGCCGGTCCGCCGACGAGTTCGCCTGCCAGCCGTACAGCCCCTTGGGACCGAGGCGTCCCCGGTTGACCCGGTCGGCCACCCGTCCGCGTACGCCGACGATCTGGCCGTCGCGTACGCCGACGTCCATCCCGCAGCCGTTCGAGCAGAGGACGCAGGCCGACTGCACCCAGTTGACCTCGTCCTCGCCGACTCCGTCGAGGAGGTGGAGGTCGACCCGGTCCGGCCAATCCCCGTGCTGGGCGTAGGGCGTACGAGATCCCCAAATGTCCGAAATGCGGTCCGCCATGCCGCGTCCGTACCCACATCTCCGCCGGTTATCCGCCGGAACCGCACTCGAACCCGCCCCTCCTCCGACAGCGGGAAGCTGCGCTCTTCGGGTGTCGCGGCCGGGCGCCCGGGACGTATGCTTCGGCTGTCACCGCACTTCCGCATCACCGAATGCCGTCCACAGTGTCGTCCACAGTGGCGTGACGGGACGGCCGCCGTCGAAGGGCGAGGGGGAATGGCGTTCCGATCCAACCGGTCGGGCGGGACCGGGCCACCGGCCCCCACCCGCCGATGACCGCGTACGCGCCGCCGCCGGCCGGGCCGCCGGAGCCCGACGGCCTCGGACGATTCGCCCGGCGCTGGGCGGAGGCGATCGGCCCCACCAGCGACAGCCCCGTGCCAGACCTGCCGGAGTTCCTCGAACGGCTGACTCGCGATCTCGCGGCCGCCCTGCGTGACGACACCGTGGAGGCCCGCGCCGACGAAGCGGCCGCCGCCCTGGTGGGCGCCGACTTCCACAGTCCCGCCGCGGTACGCCGGACCATCGAGGTGTTCTCCGACGGCTTCCTCGACGAACTCCGGGGCGAACCCGGGGCCGAGGACGAGATCAAACTGCGCGCCCGGCTCGGTCAGCTCCTCGGCGGCTTGTCCGCCGGATTCGCCCACGCCTTGCGCGTACGCACCCGGACCGAGCAGGAAGCCGTCCAGCGCGCCGCCCTCCGGGCCGTACGCCTGGCCGACCGCGACCGCCGCGTCGTGGAGGCCCGGTTTCGAGCCGTCTTCGCCGACGCCGCCGTCGGCATCGCGATGGTCGACCTGACCGGCCGCCTGATCGAGGTGAACACCGCGTTCGCCCGGATGCTCGGCTTCGTGCCCGAGGAGATCCGGGGCCGGACGGTCGGGGAGATCATCGGCGACAGCGGGCACGGCCCGACCTCCAGCCGCTATCTCGACCTGCTGTCCGGCGGCCGTGATCACTTCCGAACCGAGACGACCCGCGTACGCCCCGACGGCAGCCGGCTCGTGCTGGACCTGTCGATGTCGATGGTGCGCGACGACGACGGTGCGCCCGGATTCCTCATCGGGGTCACCGTCGACATCACCGAGCGGCGACGGCTGCAGGACCAGCTCTGGCACGAGTCCCGGCACGACGCGCTGACCGGGCTGCCCAACCGGACGCTGTTCGCCGAGCGGCTGGCCGAACGGCTCGCCGAACCGGCCTGCGGCCGGCTGGGCCTGTCGTTCCTCGACCTGGACGGCTTCAAGGACGTCAACGACAGCCTCGGGCACGCGGTCGGCGATCACCTCCTCGTGGCGGTCGCCCGGCGGCTGGAGGAGGCCGTCGCCCACGGCGACCGGCTGGTCGCCCGGCTCGGCGGCGACGAGTTCGTGGTGCTCGACGACGACTGCGTCGGCGAGGCCGCCGTGGTCGGGCCGGCCGAGGCGATCTTGGCGGCATTGCGTGAGCCGTTCCACGTCGGCGGCCGCGAACTCACCATCTCGGCGAGCATCGGAGTCGTGGACTCCCGGGCGGTCGGCGCCGATCCGCAGGCGCTGATGCGGGCCGCCGACATCACCTTGTACCGGGCGAAGGCCGAGGGGAAGAGCCGGCTGGCCCGGTACGACCCGCGTGACAGCGCTCGCCAGATCACCCAGCACACCCTGGCGACCGCGCTGCCGGCCGCGTTGACCCGGCAGGAGTTCTTCTGCGACTACCAGCCCATCGTCGGGCTCGAAGACGGTCGGCTGCGCGGGGTGGAGGCGCTGATCCGCTGGCGGCATCCGCAACTGGGCATCGTCGGGCCGAACCAGTTCATCCCGGTCGCCGAGGAGACGGGTCACATCGCGGCGGTCGGCCGCTGGGTGCTCGCCGCCGCCTGCCGCCAAGCCGGTGCATGGGCCGCCGCCAATCCGACGCTGACCTGCTACATCAGCGTCAACGTGGCGGTCGGCCAGCTCCGCCGGCCCGGCCTGGTCGACGACGTCATGCAGGTGCTCACCGAGGGCGGCCTCCCGCCCGAACGTCTCCAGCTCGAACTCACCGAGTCGGCCGTCCTCGGCGACGACCGCGGCCCGGTCGGCGAACTGCGACGGCTCGCCGACGCGGGAGTCCGGCTCGCCATCGACGACTTCGGCACCGGGTACGCCAACCTCGCGTACCTGACGAGGCTGCCCGTCCGGCAGGTCAAGCTGGCCGGGGAGTTCCTCAAACCGCTGCGTACCGGGACCAGCGTCGACCCGAAGCACGACCGGCTGCTCACCGCCGTCATCGCCCTGGCGCACGACCTGGGGCTGAGCGTGACCGCCGAAGGCGTCGAGCACCAGGGCCAGGCGGACCGGCTGCGGACGCTCGGTTGCGACGCGGCCCAAGGCTGGTTGTTCGGTCAGCCCGGCCCGGCCGAGGAGGTGGGGCGGCTCATCGCCCGCCAGAACCGGCCCTCCTGAACGGCTTCCGCTCACGGCGCCGGCCTCCGCTTTATGGCGCTGGATCAGGGTTCGCGGTCGAATCTTGAGGCAAGATCCGACCCGGAACCCTGATCCAGCGCGAAGGCAATCGGTCAGTTCTTGACGTAGGTGAGCTTGCCGTAGTTGAAGGCGATCGACTCGTACGGCGTGTCCCCGCCGTTGTCGTCACCGGTCTGGAACGACGAGACGAGCACGTCCTCCAGGGTGATCGTCAGGTACGGCATGGGCGCCCGCCGCGACTTCTCGACCGTGAGCACGGCGGTGGCGAGGTGCGTCCCGTTGGCCGCCGCGAGGAACAGCTTCGGGCTCGCCGAATCCGCTCGCTTCGTGACCATCAGGTCGCCGAACACCGCCTTACCGCTGCCGCCACCGGCGCCACCGCCGCCGGAACCGTTGTTCGTGACGCCGAACGAGAACGATTCGAGTTCGATCTCGCCGGAGTGCTTCGGGTCGGTCGAGTCCCCGGGAATGCCCGCGATCTTGAGGAAGATCGTCGTCTTCGCCGGGGCCGCGGCCGCCGGATGGGCGGTGGCGACGACCGCGGCCACCGTGACGGCGACCGCGGCCAGGACACGCTGTAGTGATCTCATGTCCTTAAGAAACGATCAACCAACGCGCTGGTGATCAGGCGGCGATCCGGTCGCTGACCAGGGCCGCGATCTGCTCGACCGCCTCGATCGACAGCGGCGGGCGAGGGGCGTACTCGTAGGTGTCCCGAACGGTCTGGAAGGTGTTGTCGACGCTGATCGACACGAGCAACCCGTTGGCGAGCGCGACCATCACCCGATTCACGTGCCCCTGCGCGCCGGTGGGGTACTGAAGGACCACCGTGCGCAGTCCGCTCGGGGTCGTGCCGCGGTGGCAAGACTGCACGCACGGCAGGGTGGACCAGCAGTTGTACGCCGGACTGTGGCCGTCGTCGGACACGCACAACGGCTCCACGAACTCGACTCGGATGGTGCCCAGCAGGTCGCCGTCGCGTACGCCCCAGGTCGTCCGCACGTCCTGAGCGCTCCCACTGAAGCGGGGCGGGTCCCCGTCGTGCCCGGTGTACGCCCCCACCAGCGGTTGCCGGATCCACTCGGCGTCCGGCGCGACGGCATGCAGTGCCCGGTCCAGGTCGGCGCTGAGCCAGTCGTAGGTCGAATCGGAGGGAAGCGACTGCTGGAAGCGCAGGACGTGGGTACTGGCGGACGGGGACTGGGCCGGTGGCGCCGGCGGCGATCCGGTCGCGCCGAAGGCGAGGGTGACCGCGGTGAGCACCGCGACGACGCCGGCGGCCGCGCCGAACACGGTACGCAGATGCCGGTTCCGGCGCTGCCGGGCGACGATGCGGGGGACGTCGACGGTCGAGACCGGCACCTCGCCGATGACTTCGTCGAACAACGTTCGCGCCATGTCAGGCTC
>JABFYB010000669.1 GCA_013361475.1 Hamadaea sp. | reverse complement strand
AGAATCAGGACAAGCACCACTTGGGTGCCGTATCCGCCCACGGTCTGAGCTCACTCCTTCACGCGTAGTGGCCACCACCGTACCTTGGTCGCTCACGTTCCGGTCGTGCCGTGAACCAGACGTCGCGTGAGAACATTCGGCCGCCCCGGGCAACCACCCGGGCGGCCGAACCGTGGAAGGACCGTGACGGATCGAACCGCGACCAGCCGAGCCGACCAGGCGTACGTCGACTTCGTCGAGGCCGCCTGGCAACGGCACCTGCGGCTGGCGCTGCTGCTGACCGGCGATCGATGGCAGGCGGAGGAACTGCTCCAGGACAGTCTGGTGCGGATCTACGAGCGGTGGCGGCGGCTGTCGCGAACCGACGACCTCCACGCGTACCTCCGCAAGGTGCTGGTCAACAACCACACCTCGATCTGGCGCCGACGCCGCCGGGAGAACCTCGTCCAGGAAGTCCCCGACCGGCCCGGGCCGTCGGACGACATCTCCGCCGAAGCCCTGGCGGTACGCGACGCGCTGCGGTCGCTGCCGCCGAAGCAGCGAGCGGTGGTGGTCCTGCGGCACTACGAGGACCTGCCCGAACGGGAGATCGCCCGGGTGCTCGGCTGTTCGCCGGGCACCGTCAAGAGCCAGCACTCCAAGGCGCTGGCCAAGCTCCGTCACGTCCTGTCCGAACCGGTGAGAAGTAGGTGACTCATATGCACGAAGAGCAGCTCACGGACCGGCTGCACGAGCTGGCCGAGGTTCCGCCGTCGGCCGCGCCGACCGGGCGGCTGCTGGAGCGGGGCCGTCGCGCCCGGCACCGGCGAGCCGCGGTGACCAGCGCGTCGCTGGCGGCGGTCGTCGCCCTCGGCGTCGTCGGGGTGGTCGCGGCCACCGCCGGTACGCCCGACCGTCCGGCCGCGACGGCGAGTGCGGCCGATCCACGGCTGGAGCTGGTGGCGGCCGTGACGAAGAGCGAGAACATCAGCTATCGGATGCGGCTGACCACCGCCGCCGCGTCGGGTCAGTCCCTCACGACCTACGAGGGCGCGTTCGATCCGACGACCGACACCGGCTACGTCCGGGCGCCGCAGGACGACTCGGTCATGGTCGAACTCCTGATCAACGGCACCCGGTACATCGGCGGGGAGCGGCCGGAGAGCCCGCTGCCGGCCGACAAGGGAGCCGGTGAGACGTACGGCCGCTACGGCCAGTACCCGGGCAAGTACGACCACCTGTCCATCTACGGTGACTCGGACACCGTCGTGGGCGCGGTCGCACCCGACCCGGCCGCACTGTTCAAGGCGCTGAAGGCCCACGACGCGACGGTGACCCGGCAGCCGGACGGCTCGGTGCACTTCGCGTACGCCGAGTCGTCGGACAAGGGGCTGACCAGCACCAACACCTCCGGCGACGTCACCTTCGACGCCGACGGCCGGGTGGCGAAGGTCGTGATGACCTTCCACTGGCAGACCACCGTCAAGGGCAGGTTCCAGAGCGGCACGGTCGTCTCGACCCTGCAGCTGTCGGACTACGGCCTGGCGGTGCAGGTCCAGCGCCCGGCCGACGTGGTTCCCGCCAGCTGACCCGGCAACCCGCCGACCGGCTACGGATCACCTCGTAGCCGGTCGGCGGGCCGCTCCGTGGTGGGTTCCGTGGTCGTCACGGATGTGACCGAGGCGCCCTGGACGGGAAGCTGATCTCACCGAACGAGATGACAGCTGAAGGAGCGACCACCATGGCCACCACGAAGACCGCCTCGAAGACCGCCTCGAAGACCGCGTCCTACGACGGGTTCACCGAGGCCGAGCGCAGCGCGATGAAGGAGCGGGCCAAGGAGCTGAAGGTGCGGGGCGCGAAGGGTCCGAAGGTGGACCCCGAGATCGAGGTGCTGGCGAAGCTCGCCGAGATGGACCCGTCGGACCGCGCGATCGGCGAGAAGATCCACGCCATCATCAAGGCCAACGCTCCCACGCTGACCGCGAAGACCTGGTACGGCATGCCGGCGTACGCCCGGGACGGCAAGGTCGTGTGCCACTTCCAGCCGGCTGCGAAGTTCAACACCCGCTACGCCATGCTCGGCTTCAGCGACCAGGCCAACCTCGACGACGGCGCCATGTGGCCCGCGTACTACGCGATCACGGGAATCACCGACGCGGACGAGAAGAAGCTCGCCGCCCTCATCCAGCAAGCCGTCGCCTGACCGAGACGCAGACCGTTCGCCGGGACCCCACCAGGTCCCGGCCTGACTCTGTCAGCCGGAAGTCGGCCAGGTCAGGGACATCAGCAGGTCCATGAAGGCCGCGAGCGAGCACGGGCGGGCGGTCAGGCGGTGGCGGGCGCCGTCGGCTTCCCAGACCGCGGTGAACCCGGAGTCGTCCGGATGGACCCCGATCCGGTGGCCGCCGAGGCTGATCGAGGCCAGCCGCCGCGCGAGGTCGCCTTCGTCGAGCCCGACCGTGGAGTGCAGGCTGACCAGCTTTCCGTCGTCGGTCGCGTAGGCGGCGTACCGCTGAGAAGGTGTGCGGATCCGGCTGCCGGCGACGGGCCGCCACCCGGGCGGGAGCGCGGGCAGACGCCACGACGGCGCCGCGCTGACGTGCGGACCGCGCAGCAGCGGAAGGTCGAGGGGGACGTCGAGCAGCAGGGGCCGGAGGGCGCGGGTGGTCGCGAGCAAGGCGGGCTCCATCTTCGTGGGACGGTCGGCCATCGGAGCCCGGCGCTGCGCTCCTCGATACCCTGCCTGATCAGACCGCTTTCTGGGAAGGAAAGCTCAGGAAGTGGGACGCTTGCGATCGATGCGGTAGTGCAGGACCAGGAACGGCAGCCCGAACACCCAGAATGCGTGCTCGGCCCGCAACTGACCGTTGTCCGAGTAGACATCGAGCTGTTCGGCGAATCCGGCGACCTCGGCCGCGGTCAGCTCGCCGGAGTCCGGATCGATGAAGGTCAGGTAGTGGCCCGGCTGGTCGAGATCGCTGCGGCTGCTCAGGACCAGGCCGCCGCCCGGCCGGGTGCGTGGGGCGAGGGTGGCGGTGAAACTGGCCTGTGGCAACGGGAAGCCGACGCTGACGTAGCCCCGGCCGTCGCGCCGGTACGTCGTGTAGATGCCGACGTAGATGGGTTCGTCGGTGTCGGCGTAGGAGCGGATCCAACCGCGGACGACCGGCTGATCCGGGCGGGTGACGGTGTCGATCCGGCTGACCACGCCGCGCTGCGTCTCGCGCTGGTTCATCGGCACGTTGGCCTGGCCGAGCGGGCGTGCCACCAGGTAGCGGTACAACAGATAGCCGGGCCGCACCCACAGCCGCCAGCGCGGCACGATGTCCAAGGTGAACCGCGTGGTGTGCTCGTAGAACTCGCGCACCAGCGGGTCCAGGCCCGCCGGGTCGAACTCCGGCCCGGCCAGGTCGTCCAGCGACGCCACGATGCCCACGTCGGCGGCGGCCGGGGTGTAGGCCCCGCCGATCACCTCGGCCAGGTCGCGCACATAGCCCGTGCCGACATATTTGGTACGCGCGGCGAGCGGAACCACGAACGGCAGGTCTTCCGGGCGTACGCGTTCGGCGAGGAGGCTGACCTGGGGATCCCGGAAGATGAGGGCGGACAGGCAACGGAAGGCGACCACGACGACGGTGGCCACGACCGCGGGTGTCACCTCCGGCCACAGCGCACCGAGCGCCCAGCCGAGGCCGACGCCGACGACCGGCCCGAGCAGCACCTTCTGCGGGCGCAGACCCATCGCGCCGGCCAGCAGACCGGCGAGCAGCCCGATGACGATAGAGCCCCAGCCGGTGACGACGCCGAGCAGCCAGCCCAACGGGGCGGCGAGCGCGCCGCTCATCACGATGCGCGACCACAGCGCCGGAATCTCGCCCGGCTGCTGACGGGACCGGGCGACCGCCTCGCAGACGGCCAGGACGACCGCCCCGGCGACCGCACCGATCGCGATCGCGACGCCGCCCGCGCCCGCCGTCAGCGAAGCCCCCGCGATCGCGCCCAACACCGCGGTGAACGCGGGCGAGCCCTTCTGCTGTCCCTGTTGTGCCACGCGGCGAATCTATCGCGCCCGCCGTTCCACGATCATTACGCCGGCCATGCTGCTTCGCGGCGCGAAATGTCCGCTCAACAGCGTGGCCGGCGCAATGATCACGCCTGGGGGAGGTCAGGCGTGGCTGGACCGGCGAGCCCGCCGCGGGTGCGTCTCCCGGTACGCGTAGAACGGCCGGGCCACGGCGGCGACGATGGCGACGCCGATCACGGCGACGGCGACCTGAATCGCCAGTTCCGCCCAGCTCCACGAGAAGTGCCAGTTCACCGAGTTCCAGTCGAGGGCCGCCCGGGCGTCGTCGGAGACGCCGAGCCGCTTGGCCGCCCACGAGCCGGCGAGGGCGCCGCCGAAGCCGATCAGCCAGGTCGCCAGGATGCCGATGCTCTGCTTGCCCGGCAGCACCAGGCGAGCCAGCGTACCGACCACGAGGCCGATCAGGATGGCGCTGAGAACGTCGTCAATCCGCATGTCGATCGCTCCATTCGCTTCAGTCTGCCGACTGCCATTGCCGAATCCCGCGATCGTCAAACCTCGACCCCTCCTGGCCAGCGGTTACGGTTCTGCCGCCGGTCGGGCGTACGTGGACGGTCCATAACGGAAAGGCCGCGCGGCGAACCACGCGGCCTTTCCGGGAGCGGACGTCACGCCGGGTCGGGCGTACGCCACAGCGCGACCGCGAGCCAGACGCATCCGGCGAGCATCAGGACGCCGTGACCGATGCGGACCGCCTCGCCGGTGAAGAACTGCGGGATGAACAGCGCGAACCCGGCCCCGAACAGCAGACCCGACAGCTTGGGCAGGCTCGGATTCGGAAGTGCGCGACGCCGCCAGACCGCGACGGCGGCCCAGACCGCGCCGACCCCGAGCAGTAGCAGGCCGACGAAGAAGGTGGCGACGGCGGCCGGGTGGAAGCGAATGCTGTCGGAGAGGTCGAGCAGGTCCAGCGACTGGCCGTCCTTCACCTTGCCCGCGAGGGTGTTGAGCGCGAAGTCCTCCGCGCCGTAGTAGGGCAGCGTCAGGCCGGCGCCGATCCACATGAGGACCGCTGCGGTCTTGTCGACCCGGAAGAGCGCCAGCGGCACCAGGATGAAGCCGATCATCGCGAACAGATGGGTCGCCACCCACCAGGGCGAACCCATCGCGTGGAGGGCGCCCGCCGCGGTGGACTCGTCGGCCCAGGGACGCAGTGCGGGATAGAGGAAGAAGAGGACGCCGGACACGGCGAGCGCGACGGCGGCGAGACGGTTGCGGGACATCAGGACTCCTGAGGGGTTTTCGCGGAAGGAAGGCTGGTCAGGAACATCTGGATGAGACGTTCGTAGGTTTCGTCGAGGTCCTGGGGCAGGCCGAAGCCGCCCGCCGACTCCAGGGAGGCGAACCCGTGGGTGATCACGCGTGCGGCGCGCATCGCGTGGACGAGGTCTGCGTCGGAGAGTTGCCACGGCCGCAATGCCGCCCCCATCACTTCGAGGAGTCGCCGACCGGCGTCGGCGAACTCCGGCTGGTGCAGCGGGTCGACCGGCATGGCCGCGTAGCGGGCGGGATGGGCGACCACGTAGGACCGGTAGGCCCGCATCAGCGTCGCGACCGCGTCGGCCCCGCTGCGCCCGATGAGAGCGGTCGCGAACTGGTCGGACATCTCCCGCAGGAGGCGTACGCCGACGAGCGTGCGCAGGTCGGCGAGGTTGCTCACGTGCTTGTAGAGCGACGGAGCCGCCACCCCGCACCGTTCGGCGACGGCGGCCAAGGTCAGCCCGTCCAGTCCACGCTCGTCGACCAGGGTGATCGCGGTGTCGACGACCCGGTCCGGGGTGAGCCCCACCCTAGGCATCGAGACCACCGTCCCGGCCGGCGTCGAGCGCTTGGCTATCTCTCATAGCTTTAAAGCTACGGCGCATAGCCAAGGCTGTCAAGTGACCCGTTTCGCGCGTCCCAGCCCGGGTACGCCCATCGCATCCGACGAACGTGAAGGAGTGGCAGCATGCCCGCGACACTGACCGGAAAGCGCGTAGCCTTCGTCGCCACCGACGGCGTGGAGCAGGTCGAACTCGATCAGCCGTGGGAGGCGATCCAGGCGGCCGGCGCGACACCGGAACTCGTCTCCCTGCACGACGGCGAGATCCAGGCGTTCCAGCACCACGACAAGGGCGCCACCCGCCGCGTGGACCGTACGCTCGACCAGGCCGACCCCGGCCAGTACGACGCGCTCGTGCTGCCCGGCGGCGTCATCAACGGCGACACCGTCCGCACCGATCCCAAGGCGGTGGAGTTCGTCAAGCAGTTCTTCACCGACGGCAAACCGATCGGGGTCATCTGCCACGGCGGCTGGGTGCTCGCCGACGCCGACGTGGTCAAGGGCCGCAAGATGACGTCCTGGCCCAGCCTGCAGACCGATCTGCGGAACGCCGGCGCCAACTGGGTCGACGAGCAGGTCGTCACCGACAAGGGCCTCGTCTCCAGCCGCAAGCCCGACGACCTGCCGGCGTTCTCCGCCAAGCTGGTCGAGGAGATCGGTGAGGGAATCCACCGGAATCGCTGAGGACCGGGGTAGGTTGGCCGGGTGATCGTCGCCCGAGCCGCATCTGGCACGCTTCCGCACTTCCCCGACCTCGTAGCCCTCGCCGACGGGCAGCTGCTGTGCGCGTACCGGGAAAGCACCGGGCATGTGCGCGCGGACGGGCGGATCATGCTCGTGGAGTCGGCCGATCGGGGACAGACCTGGTCCGAGCCCCGCGCCGTCGCCGACGGCCCCCACGACGATCGGGATCCGAAACTCGTCCAGCTCCGCGACGGCACCGTGCTGCTGAGCTACTTCGTGCTCGACTGGCACCCGGACGGGAAATTCACCTGCCTCGGCACGTCGGTGATCCGCAGCGAGGACGGCGGCCGAACCTGGTCGGACCCCGTCGTCGCCGGTGGGGACGACCTGCTCTGGGCGGTCTCGCACGGAGCGGCGGCCGAGCTGCCCGACGGCGACCTCCTGCTCCCGCTCTACGGAGTCGATCCACGGCAGGGCGCCGGGCTCGACAGCGCGCTCGCCGTACGCAGCACCGACGGTGGGCGTACGTGGGCGGCGGAGACGGCGGTGCCGCTCGGGATCAGCGCCGACTTCCACTTCCGGGAGCCGACGCTGACCGTGCTGCCGAGCGGTGAGGTCGTCGCCTTGCTGCGTACGTCGGTGGAGCACGCCTATCTGGCCCGCTCCACGGACGGCGGGCACACCTGGACCCCACCCGTGGAGACCGACCTGCCCGCGTCGTCTCACCACGTGCTGCTTCTCGCGGACGGGTCGCTGCTCGTCGCGTACGGCGACATCTCGAAGCGGTTCTCCCCGCGGCGCAGCACCGTCGCGCGGATCGTGACCGATCCGGCGGGCGAGTGGACCGGCCCGGACCTGCACCTGTACGACTCCGGCCACCCGGATCAGGCGAATCCGTCCAGTGTGGAGCTGGAGCCGGGCCGGTTCCTGACGGTGAGCTTCGACGTGCCGGCGGCGACGGTCGTGGCCTTCACCAGCGAGCGCGCCGCCTACGTCACGCCTTGACCGGCTCGACGCCCGACGCGGCGTCGACGATACGGTCGAGCACTTCGGGCGTGGTGGTGTTGGCGCCGAGCCGGACCACCTTGTTCGCACCGTGGTAGTCGCTGGAGCCCGTCACGACCAGGCCGAGGGCGGCCGCCAGCTCGCGCACGTGGGCACGCTCGGCCGGCGTGTGATCTTCGTGGTCCGCCTCGATGCCGAACAGCCCGGCCGCCGCCAGCTCCGCGATCAGCTCCTCCGGCACGATCGGGCCGCGCCGCGCGGCCAAAGGATGGGCGAAGACCGGCACCCCGCCGGCTCCGCAGATGAGCTTCAGCGCCGTGAAGACCTCGACGTCCTCCTTGGGTACGCGATACCGCGCGCCCAGCCAGTGTGAGGCGAACGCCTCGGAGACCGTCCCCACGAGCCCGGCGCGGACGAGCGCCTGGGCGATGTGCGGGCGGCCGACGGTGCCCCCGGCGGCGAAGGCGTGGATCTCGTCCCAGTCGATGTCGACGCCGTCTTCGCGGAGCAAGGCGACCATGCGCTCGGCGCGGGACTCGCGGGCCTGCTTGACCCGGGCCAGTTCGGCGGCGAACGCCGGTTCCGCCGGATCGAACAGGTACGCCAGCATGTGGAGCCCGACCGTGCGATCCGGGCCGAACCAGCGACACGACACCTCGGCGCCCCGGATGAGGGTGAGTCCGGGCGGCAGCGCCTCCACCGCGGGCGCCCAGCCCGACGTCGTGTCGTGGTCGGTCAGCCCGACGACGTCCAGCCCGGCGGCCGCGGCCCGCTGCATCAGTTCGGCCGGGGTGTCGGTGCCGTCGCTGGCGGTCGAGTGCGTGTGAAGGTCGATCACGCCTCCATTCTGCCGCCTGAGCGCCGCCCGGCCGGGGCTCTCCGTTCGGCGCTGCCCGTTCGGGACTGGATCAGGGTTCTCGGTCGAATCTTGACCCAAGATTCGACCGAGAACCCTGATCCAGCGGTGTGGGGCGCAGGGCACAATTTGGTCATGTCGTCAGAAAAGGAGCAGAGATCAGCGGGCCGTCTCCGGCAGGCGACGGCCCGCGGCATCTTGGAACGCAGTGGCCTGACCTGCCTGGCCCTGCTGCTGTTCTACTTCGCCGTGCCGATCCGGCCGCGTACCGGGGACTGGCTGATCCTCGTGCAGGTCCTGCTCACCCTCGTCGCCCTGGCCGCACTGCTGTTCGGGCTCAAGAACCAGCTGCTGCGTCAGCTCGACCAGCCGGACGCCCCGCTCGGCGGGCTCACCGTCGGCATCCTGGGCGGACTGCTGCTCTTCGCGCTGATCGACTACGCCGTCGCCGTGTACGCCCCGGGCGAGTTCGTCGACCTGAACACCCGGATCGACGCGCTCTACTTCGCGACGGCGACGCTCCTGACGGTCGGGTTCGGCGACGTCTCCGCACACGGGCAGTTCGCGCGCGGGCTGCTGTGCGTACAGATGTTCTTCAACGTGGCGGTGCTGGCGACCACGGCGTCGGTGCTGTCCCGGCAGCTCGCCGAGCGGGCGCGGGCCCGGCATCCGCGCTGAGCCGACCAGGCCACCGAGATCTGCGTTTACCCTGCGGGCGCATCGGGGGACAGGTGATGATCGAGGGGATGAAGGAGGACAGATGACCATGAGTTCCATCCCGACCGGTCCCGCGGGCAGTCCGGCGGTCGGACCGGCCGCCGACGCCGTCACCGCAGCCGGCCCCGGGGCGGGGCAGGCGACCGTCACCGTGGCGACCTACGGCGACTACGCCTCCGCCCAGCGCGCCGTCGACTATCTCTCCGACAACAAGTTCCCGGTCGAGCACACCTCGATCGTCGGTACGAACCTGCGCCTCGTGGAGAACGTCCTGGGCCGGATGACGATCGGCCGGGCGGCCTTGGCCGGCGCGGCCAGCGGCGCCTGGTTCGGTCTGTTCATCGGCCTGCTCTTCGGCATCTTCGCCGTCGGCAACTGGTTCGGCGTCGTGATCGCCGGCCTGCTCATCGGCGCCGTGTGGGGTGCGATCTTCGGCGCCATCGCGCATGCCGCGACCCGGGGGCAGCGGGACTTCACCTCCCGCAGTGCGCTGACCGCCGGGGAGTACGCCATCGCGGTCTCCGCCGACCACGCCGAGCAGGCTCGGCAGCTCCTGGTACGCCTGAACTGGCAAGCCGCCGGGGCGACCAGCGGCAGCTGAGGAACCCGGGCGGGGGAGCGCTCTCTGGCTAGGTTGCTATAGATTGGCGCCATGGTCGCCCCTCGCCCGCCCGGTCCCCGTTCGCCCACGCTCGAGCAGGTCGCCGAGTACGCCGGGGTGAGCCGGTCGACGGTGTCCCGGGTGATCAACCAGGTGTCCACTGTCGACCCGGAACTCCGCGAGATCGTGGAACGCGCGATCGAGGCGACCGGCTACGTCCCGAACCACGCGGCCCGGTCGCTGGTGACCCGCCGGACCGACTCGGTGGCGCTGGTCGTCTCCGAACCGGCCGACCGGGAGTTCGCCGAGCCCTTCCTGAGCCGGATCTTCACCGATCCGTACCTCGGCCGGATCACCGCCGGGGCACTGGAGGTGCTGCGTCCCGAGGGCATCCACCTGGTGATCATGCCCGCCGACGCCCCGGCTCATCAGCAGGTCGTGCGTTATCTGCGGCAGGGACACGTCGACGGAGTGCTGATCATCTCCAGCCATGTGGCCGACCCGCTGCCGCAGCAGTTGTGCGACCTGCATGTGCCGGCGGTGCTGTCGGCCCGGCCGGGACGGCCGCTGCCGATGAGCTACGTCGACGTGGAGCAGCAGACCGGGGCCCGGCTGGCGGCGGAACGGTTCATCGCGCTGGGACGTAGGCATCCGGCGACGGTCTGCGGACCGCTCGACACGACCGCCGGGCAGGATCGGCTGGCCGGGTTCCGCTCCGCCCTGGCCGTGCACGGGCACGCCTGGGTGCCGGCCGAGCCCGGCGACTTCACCCGGGCCGGTGGCGAGCGCGCGGCCCGGACGCTGCTGACGGCGTACCCGGAGACCGACGCGCTGTTCGTCGCCAACGATCTGATGGCCGAAGGGGCCTTGCAGGCCCTACGAGACCTCGGTCGGCGGGTGCCGGAGGACGTCGCCGTCATCGGCTTCGACGACAGCGTCTCCGCCCTGGCCTGCCGTCCGCAGCTGACCACGATCCGGCAACCGCTGGAGGAGATGGCCGCCGAGATGGCCCGGCTCCTGCTGGCCCGCATCCGCGAGCCCGAGGGCCGGCCGCGCTCGGTGATCTTCCATCCGGAGATCGTCGAGCGCGGCTCGGCCTAGGCAGTGCGCTTACTGGTAGACGCGGACGTAGTCGACCAGCATCTGCGCGGGGAACGGAGTGGTGGCGTCCGGCGGGCCGGGCCAGTCACCGCCGACCGCGAGGTTGAGGATCACATAGAAGGGGTGGTCGTAGACCCACGGTCCGCGGGTCGCCTCCACGGTGGCCTTGCTCGCGTAGAACACCTCGGTGCTGTCCACGAAGAAGCGGATGCCCTTGCTGTCCCACTCCGCCGCGTACACGTGATAGTCCGCGGACAGGTCCGTCGGCCAGATCTTCTCGAACCCATAACCGCCACCCCCGTTGTACGCGGGCGCGTGCAGCGTGGTGTAGCTCCGGGTGGTGTCCTTGCCGAGGATCTCCATGATGTCGACCTCGCCGTTGTACGGCCACGGCCGCCCGGTGAGGAAGTCGGCGCCCATCATCCAGAACGCGGGCCAGAAACCGTTGCCCTTGGGCACCTTGACCCGCGCCTCGACCCGGCCGTACTGGAAGGTGAACTTGCCGCCGGTGTTCATCCGGTGCGAGGTGTAGCTGCGTCCGCCGACGGTCTCCCGGCGCGCCTCCATCACCAGCGAGCCGGTGCCGTTCATCGAGGCGTTGGCGTTGTCGGTGTAGTACTGCAACTCGTTGTTCTGGCCGGTGCCGGTGTCGATCGTCCACTTCGCCGTGTCCGGCTTGGTGCCGGCCGCGCCGTTGAACTCGTCGCTGAACACCAGGCGGGTCGCCGGGAAGGCCGGGTCGGCGGGTCGAGCGGGCGGGGTGGTCGGGTTGCCGCCGGTGCCGTAGACCTGGAACTCCCAGATCGAATAGCCGTACGCGCTACTCCGGGCGGTGCCGTACATCCGCACGTAGCGGCCGGTGCCGTTGACCGTCAACGTCTCCTTGAACCCGTGCCCGGTCGTGGTGCTGTAGATCGTCGTCCAGTTCGCGGCGTCGGGCGACACCTGGATCTGGTACGCCGTCGCGTACGCCGGATCCCATTGCAGGATCACCTGGTGGATGGTGGCGGTCGCACCGAGGTCGACGTAGATCCAGCCGGGATCCACCCAGCCGGTCGTGGCGCTGGTCGCCCACCGGGACGCCGGATCGAGGTCGAACGCCCGGGCGGGGGTGCACTCGTAGCAGTTCGCGTCGCTCTGCGAGGTCGACGCCACGCCCGGCTTGTTGTAGGAGAGCAGGACGTCGCCGCCGGTCGGGGGTGGGCTGCTGGTCGGCGGCGTGCCGCCACCGGTGCGTACGGCGATCTCCCAGAGGGAATAGCCCCACTGCGTCGCCCGGGCGGTGCCGTAGACCCGTAGGTAGCGGCCCGATCCGGCGACGGTCAGCGTCTGCGTGCCGCCGGTCGACGTCGTCGTGCTGTAGACAGTGGTCCACGTGTTCGCATCCGCCGACACCTGCACCTGGTACGCGGTCGCGTACGCCGTCTCCCAGGTGAGCGTCACCTGGCAGATCGACTGTGTCGAACCCAGGTCGACACGAATCCACTGTGGATCTGCGGCGGCGCTGGACCAGCGGGTTCCGCCGTTGCCGTCGACCGCGGCGCTCGCCGGGGTCCCGGCGTTCTCGGTGGACGAGGCGGTCGCGGGCTTGTTCAACGCCGCGTTCGTCGTCGTGTCGCAGCCGGTCGACCCGGTCGTGCCGTAGACCTGGAACTCCCAGAGCGAATAGCCGTATGCCGTCGCGCGGGCGGTGCCGTAGACCCGCACGTAGCGGCCGGAACCGGAGACGGCGAGGGTCTGCGTGCCGCCGGTCGAGGTCGATGTGCTGTAGACAGTGGTCCACGTGTTTCCGTCGGCCGACACCTGGATCTGGTACGCCGTCGCGTACGCCGCCTCCCAGCGCAGCACGACCTGGCTGACGGTGGCGGTGGAGCCGAGGTCGACCCGCAGCCATTGCGGATCGCTGAACGCGCTGGACCAGCGAGTGCCGAGGTCGCCGTCGACCGCGGCGGTGGCGGGGGTGCCGGCGTTCTCGCTGGACGACGCGGTGACCGGTTTCCCCTGCGAGAGCAACGGATCGGCGGCGTTGGCCGCGCCGGTCAGCGCGACGGCGAAGCCGGCGGCGAGCGCGGCGAGGGCGCAGAGCGCCGTCGTGCGTAACTTCATGACGTCTCCTCTGTGGGCGGAAGAGGGGTGCCTCCCCGGGACGGGAGAGGCGAGGGAGCGCTCTCTCAGAGCATCGTCCAGGCGTCTACCTATGTCAATCTGATGACCGCCGACCTGCGGATTCGTGGACAGTCCATTGAGGTGCGAGGGAGCGCTCCCTCATCAAGGCGGCCGTCGAGTTTGGCGATCCGGCCGGGTGGGGATGAGCGAGCCATGCCGTCACCCCTACGGATCGCCATGCTCGCCCCGCCTTACTACGACATCCCGCCCAGCGGCTACGGCGGCATCGAGATCGTCGTCGCGGACCTCACCGACGCGCTGGTCGCACGCGGCCACGAGGTGACCCTGATCGGCGCGGGATCCGACGGGACCGCCGGGGAGTTCCGGCGTACCTTCGCCGAACCGCAGTCGGACCGCCTGGGTGAGCCGATGCCCGAGGTCATGCACGCGGCGATGGCCGCCCGGCTGCTGGACGACCTCGACGTGGACATCGTCCACGACCACACGCTGGCCGGGCCGTTGACGGCAGCCGGGCGGCGCGTGCCGACGGTCGCCACGATGCACGGCCCGCTGGACGGTGAGCCCGGCGAGTACTACCGCCAGTTCGGCAAGGACCTGTCCCTGGTGGCGATCTCGGAGTCGCAGCGCTCGCACGCCCCGGATCTGAACTGGGTCGCCACCGTCTACAACGGACTTCAGGTCGCCGATTACCCGTTCCGGGAGACGAAAGAGGACTGGGTCCTGTTCCTCGGCCGGTTCGCCGAGGACAAGGGGGCCGACCTGGCGATCAAGGCGGCGCGCGAAGCCGGGCGCCCGCTGGTGCTGGCCGGGAAGATGAACGAGCCCGCCGAGGAGGCGTACTTCGACGAGGTGGTACGCCCGCTGCTCGGCAGCGGCGTGACCTACGTCGGCGAGGCCGACGCCGCGCTCAAACGAGAGCTGTACGCCAAGGCGTCCTGCCTGCTCTTCCCGATCCGCTGGCCGGAGCCGTTCGGCATGGTGATGATCGAGGCGATGGCCTGCGGGACGCCGGTGGTGGCGTTGGCCGAGGGATCGGTCCCCGAAGTCGTCGACCACGGGCGTACGGGATTCGTGTGCGCCGAGCCGGCGGAGCTGGCCGCCGCCCTCGACCGGCTGCCGGAGCTGACCGCCCGCGACTGCCGCGTCCACGTCGAGCAGCGGTTCGATGTGGCCACGATGGCCGCCGGATATGAAGAGGTCTATCGGTCGGTGCTCGGCTGACTGAACGCTCAGGCTATTCTCAGGCTTGCCATGCCACGGTCGCCCGGAAGGTTAGTGATCGTCGTTTTCTGCCCGCGAAACGGCCACGGCATGGTACGAAAAGGTGACCATCAACCTCGAGGTGCGTTCGGGGGTAATCGATGAACGACCAGATCAGTACCGATCCGATGCTGGCGGACGCGGTGTGGCGGAAGAGCGCCCGCAGCAGCCCCAGTGGCGACAACTGCGTCGAAGTCGCCTTCGTCCCGGCCGGTGTGGCCGTCCGGGACTCGAAGAACCCCGGCGGGGGTGCCCTCCTGTTCACCGAACAGGAATGGGCGGCCTTCGTCGCGGGAACCAAGGACGGCGAGTTCGACCTGTAGCACCGCATACGGCAAAGGGAGGGCCCCGGCCGGCCCTCCCTTTGCCCTGCGTCCGCTGGATATGGCTAGCTCAAGTGCTCCGGGCGTACGCCGAAACCGATCATCCGGGCCGGCAGCGCTTGGAGCCCCGGCAGGCGGCGCAGCAGGCGGATCGGCCAGGGCGCGGTGATCCGGCCCGTCGCGTGCAACAGCGGATCGACGATCCGGCGTTGGGCCAGCCGCTGGACGTTCTGGGTCAGCACGGTCGGCCGGCGGCGGCGACGCTCCACCTCGGCCAGTTCGGCGGCGGTCGGCGTACGCCCCGCCCGCAGGATCGGGCCGAGCAGGCGAGCGGCGGCGACCGCGTCCTGCACGGCGAGGTTCACCCCGACGCCACCGATCGGCGACATCGCGTGGGCCGCGTCCCCGATCAGCAAGGCACCGGGCGCGTGCCACTCGTCGAGCCGGTTGACCGAGACGGTCAGCAGCTTCACGTCGTCCCATGTGGACAGCTCGCCGACCCGGTCGGCCAGCGGCGGGGCGAGGCGGGCGACGTGCGCCCGCAACGAGTCCAGCCCCTCGGCCCGGATGGCGGCGTACCCGCCCTTGGCGATGACGAACGCGCACTGGAAGTACTCGCCGCGATCGATGCACAGCATCAGGCCACCGGCGCCGACGCGCATGTCCAGACCGTCGGGGTCGGACGGCCGCCGCGACACCCGGAACCACAGGACGTCCATCGGGGCGGCATAGGTCCGCGGACGGAGGCTTAGCTCATCGCGTACCAGTGAATCCCGGCCGTCACACGCGACCGTGAGCCGGGCGCGGATCTCGACCTCCCCGTCCGGGCCGTCCGCGACCACCCCCGTGACCGCGCCGTCGGGACCACGCCGCAGGCCGGTGACCTTGGTCGACCGCAGCAGCCGGAAGGTCGGCAGCTGAGCGCCCTCGCGGGCGAGCAGCTCGAGGAAGTCCCATTGCGGCAGGAACATGAGGTAGGGGTGCGCCCCGGGGAGGCGTCCGAAGTCGGCGACCTGGTAGGTGCCGTCGTCGAAGGTGACCCGCAGGCCGCGCACCTTGCGGCCGGGCAGCTCGTCGATCTGCCGGCCGAGGCCGACCTCGTCGAGCAGGGTCAGGGTCGACGAGTGGACGGTGTCGCCGCGGAAGTCCCGCAGGAAGTCCGCGTGCTTCTCCAGCACGGTGACGTCGACGCCCTGGCGGGCGAGCAGCAGGCCGAGCACCAGTCCGGCGGGGCCGCCGCCGACGACGCAGACCGTGGTCTCCATGAGTTCCTCCCCTAATAGCAACTCCCGTTGCATTTGAGTCTGCCACCGCTCGGGCATTAAAGCAACAGTCGGTGCGATAAGCTTGGGTCATGACGGAGACAGTGCGGCGGCCGGGCGGGCGGAGCGCGCGGGTCCGCGGCGCGGTCCTGGCCGCGACCAGAGAGCTGCTGACCGAGGGGTACGCCGAGCTGACCGTCGATCGGATCGCCGCCGTGGCCGGCGTCAACAAGACCTCGATCTACCGGCGCTGGACCGATCTCGAAGGGGTGCTCGGCGACCTGCTCACCGAGTACGCCACCGAGGCGGTGCCGATCCCGGACACCGGTGACCTCGACCGGGACCTCGTCGAGCTGGCCCTGCTGATCCGGCGCGGGATGAGCGGTGAACCGGGCGACCTCATCGCGGGGCTGGCCGCCGCCGCCCCGCGGAACGAACGGGCGGCTCAGGTGGTCCGAGGTTTCTTCCTCGAGCGCTTCGGGCTGGCACAGTCGATCGTGGACAAAGCCATCGCGCGCGATGAACTGCCGGTAGGGACCGACGCCCGAGCGGCCATCGAGACCATCGGCGCGCCCTTCTTCCTCCGCCTCCTCGTCACCCGGCAACCGATCGACGAGGCGTTCGCGCGGCGTACGGCGGCCGCCGGGGTGGCCGCGTTGCGGGCCGGGGTCTTCAGTCCTCCCGCCACGGCTGCCAAGGCAGCCGCTCCCGCCAGCCCGGCTGGTCGAACGCCCACGCCGTGACCACCTGACGGACCTGCTCCGCATCCGGCGTACGCGCCTCGAAGTGTGCCTCCGGCCCGCCTTCTCGGAACTCGACGCGGAAACTCCCGTCGTCCTCCCGGTACGCCTGGATGAAGTGCTGCCACGCGGACGGCCGATCGTGGCGCTCGACGACGAGGAACCGGCGATCGGCGCTCAACCCGTCGACCAGCAAGCCCAACTGCTCCTCCGACGGGTCGTCCCAGGAGTCGCCGTCCGCTTCGGTCACACGCAGTCGGGGCAGCAGCATGCGGTGACTCTAACCGGCCCCTCCGACGCCTTTCGGCGCTCGGCGCTCTTTCGGCGCAGATCACGGTTACGCATGTGATCATGGCGGCCGGAAGCATGCGTAACCGTGATCTGCGTGCGAGTAAAGGTGACGGGGTGGGCTGAGCCGTCAGCAGAGCAGGTTCGGGGGGTGCGGGCTGCCTGCCAGACCCGGGGTCAGCTTGGCGATGAGCGTCCAGATCTCGGGCTGCGACCGGGCGGCGTCGGCGGCCAAGTCGTCGGTCGTGCGCAGCAGTGCCAGGTGACGGCAGGCATGGGCGGCCACGGCGTCCGCGTCGATGCTCGGCGGGCTGGGCACGAGCGGGCCGATGCCCGCGCGCATGCCGTCGACGGTCACGTCGGCCGTGGCCAGCTCCGGTCGTCGATCGGGCAGCGCAGCATAGGTGAGGACCAGCCCGTCCGGCGTATGCCGCCAGGACGTCGAGTGCAGCAGGCCGCCGGGGGTGCAGAGTTTCAGCCCGGACAGGCCGAGCGCGACGTCGTCGGGAAACGCGCCGCTCCGTAGTCCCGCCTGCACGGTGCGATAGCGCAACCGCCCGTCCCGCTGGGAGAGCAGGACGACTTCTACGGTGGTCGGGATGCCGGTGCCCGGGATCATCAAGCTACTGTGCCTGTTGTTGCCACCAGTTTGCAATAAGACGCGCGTGCGATGTCGGTCGGCGCTCTGGCCGGCGGGTGGTGGCCGGCCGGTACCGTGTGTCCATGTTGGCGCTGCGAGCCGCCCGCCTGTTCGACGGAGAGAGCTCCGCTCTCGTGGAACAGCCGGTCGTACTGGTCGATCAGGGACGGATCGTGGCGGCGGGCACCGGCCTGGAGCCGCCCGCCGACGCGGAGGTCGTCGACCTCGGTGACGCGACCCTGGTGCCTGGCCTGGTGGACGCGCACATCCATCTGACCTTCGACGCGAGCACCGATCCGGTCGGGCGGTTCGATCGGGTGGACGACGCGGAACTGCTGGCTGGAGCGCGGGTGGCCGCCGAGCGGGCGCTGCAGGCCGGCGTGACGACCGTCCGTGATCTCGGCGATCGCAACTATGTGACGCTGGCCCTTCGCGGCGAGCCTGGGCTGCCCCGCATTCTCAGCGCGGGTCCGCCGATCACCTCGATGAAGGGGCACTGCTGGTTCCTGGGCGGCGAGGCGCTGGGCGTCGACGGCGTACGCCGGGCTGTTCGCGAGCGGGCGGAACGAGGAGTCGACGTCGTCAAGGTGATGGCGACCGGTGGTGAACTGACCGCCGGTACGCAGCCGCACCTGGCCCAGTTCGGGTTGGCCGCCATGCGGGCGGCCGTCGAGGAGGCGCATCGAGCCGGGTTGCCCATCACGGCTCACGCCCACGGTGCGCCCGGCATCTTCAACGCCGCCTCGGCCGGGTTCGACTCCGTGGAGCACTGCTCGTTCACCACCGAGACCGGGGCGTCCCCCGACGCCGGGGTCATCCAGGCGCTGCTCGCGAACGGTGTCACCGTCTCGGCCACGCTCGGTCATCTGCCCGGATTCCCCCTACCGCCCCGGATCGCGGCATTGATTCCGCAACTGTCGGGTGTGTTCCACCAGATCCGGGAGGCGGGCGTACCGGTGGTGTGCAGTAGCGACGGGGGCATCGGCCCCGCCAAGCCGCACGACTGCCTCCCGTACGGCGTCGGCGAGATGGTGACCCTGCTCGGCTACACCCCGGCCGAAGCCCTGCGCTCGATGACCTCACAAGCGGCGGACCTCTGCCGGATCGGCGACCGCGTCGGGCGCATCCGGCCTGGTTACGAGGCGGATCTGCTGGCCGTCGCGGGGAATCCGCTGACCGACCCGGAGGCGGTTCACGACGTCGTCGGGGTGTGGCGCGGCGGCGTACGCGTCCGCTGACCGACCGTGCTGCCCGCTGGATCAGGGTTCCCCGTCGAATCTTGCGCCAAGATTCGACCGAGAACCCTGATCCAGCGCCGAACGCGGGGAGTCGAGGGCTGGAGCAGCGGAAACGGCGAAAGGGCAAGCTCGCGCATTTCGGGGTATAGATGAGTCATGAGCTGGACACGCCGCCGCACGCTGACCGCATTGGGCCTCGCAGGCGCGGGCGCGAGCCTCCCCGGTCTCGCCGCGTGCACCGATGAGAAGAAGACGCCGGGGAGCGAAGGCAGCAGTGGCGGGAAGGCCGAGGGCAAGGCGCGGGTGACGATCACCGCTCCGGTGGCGGACGCGAAGGACGTGCCGGCCTCGGCCGAGATCGTGTTCTCCGCCACGGACGCGAAGGCGACGACCGTCGAGCTGAAGAGCAAGGACGGGACCGCGGTCGACGGCGCACCGCATCCGGACGGCAAGGGCTGGCTGCCGGCCAAGACGCTGGAGTACGGCGAGACCTACACGGCCACGGTGACGGCCACCGACGACGACGGCAAGCCCACCACCGCGAGCAGCACGTTCACCGTGATGGCGAAGCCGTCGAAGCAGGTGCGGTTCGTCAGCTTCCTGGCCGACGGCGCGGTGGTCGGTGTCGGAATGCCGCTGATCATCCAGCTCAGCCGGGCGATTCCGAAGGACCAGCGGGCAGCCGTCCAACGGCGGCTGATCGTGTCCGCGGAGCCCGCGCAGGAAGGCATCTGGACCTGGTACACCGACACCGAGCTGCACTGGCGGCCGAAGGAGTTCTGGCAGTCCGGCACCAAGGTACGCGTCGACCTGCGAGTGGGCGGGTTGCCTTGCGGCGACGGCTACTTCGGGCGTACGGATCTGACGCTGGACTGCTCGATCGGCCCGGCGCTGGTGATGACGGTGGACGACAAGGCGTCGCCGAAGGTGATGACGGTGACGAGGAACGGCGCGGTGCTGAAGAAGATCCCCGTCAGCCTCGGCCGCCCGAGCATGCCGTCGTCCAGCGGGACGATGGTGGTCATCGAGAAGTTCGCGAAGACCGTGTTCGACACGCGTACCGATCCCAATCCGGCCAACCGCTATCGCGTCGACATCGACTGGGCGCAGCGACTGACCTGGGGCGGCGAGTTCATCCACTCGGCTCCGTGGTCGGTGTCCGATCAGGGCAGGCGCAACGTGTCGCACGGGTGCATCAACATGTCGGCGGCGAACGCGAAGTGGCTGTTCCAGCAGACCAGGATCGGCGACCCGGTCGTCGTCAAGGGCACCTCCCGGCAACTCCAGTACGGCAACGGCTGGACGGATTTCGACAAGACTTGGGACGAGTACGTGCAAGGAAGCGCGATCCCAGTCGCCCCTGAGCCAACTCCGAGCTGAGGTATTCACATACATCGTAGTCATCCGTATCCTCGCAGCAGCCGGTGATCCCCGGTTCACCTACCTGTCACGAGGAGTACGGCGTTGACTCACAAACAGATCATGCGCGCCTGCCTCACCCTGGCCGCGGCGCTCACCCTCGCCGCCCCGGCCGTCCCCGCGCTGGCGACCGCCCCCGCGTCCGCCCCGCAGACGAGCGCGGTAGCAGCAGCCGCGCCCGACATCTCCCTGGCCAACACCAAGGCCCACCTCCAGCAGTTCCAGACGATCGCCACCAACAACGGCGGCACCCGGCGGTCCACCACGGCCGGATACACCGCGTCGGTGAACTACGTCTACGACAAGCTCGTCGCGGCCGGGTTCTCGGTCGTGAAGCAGACCTGCGCGTCCGGCTGCACCAGCGGCGCCGGGCCGAACATCATCGCCGACTGGCCGGGCGGCGGCGGTGACGCCAACACCGTCTACATGCTCGGCGCCCACCTGGACAGTGTCAGCGCCGGGCCCGGCATCAACGACAACGGCTCCGGCTCGGCGACGATCCTGGAGATCGCGCTGACGCTCGCGGCGCAGAACCCGGCGATGCTCAACCACGCCCGGTTCGGCTGGTGGACCGACGAGGAGCAGGGCCTCAACGGCTCGGAGTACTACGTCTCCACCCTGAACTCGACCGAACGCGCCAAGATCAAGGGCTACTTCAACTTCGACATGGTCGCGTCGACCAACGCCGGATATTTCATCAACCGCATCACCAGCGCGATCGGTCAGACCGTCAAGGCGTACTACGACTCGATCGGCGTACAGACCGAGGAGAACACCGAGGGCGCCGGGCGGTCCGACGACGCGTCGTTCAACAGCGCGGGCATCCAGACCAGCGGGGTCGCGGCCGGCGCGAGCGCGATCAAGACCTCGGCCCAGGCCACCAAGTGGGGCGGCACCGCCGGGGCGTCCTACGACCCGTGCTACCACCGGGCCTGCGACACCTACCCGAGCAACATCAGCGACACGGTCCTCGACCGTGCGGGCGACGCCGCGGCCTACGCGCTGTGGAACTACGCGGTGGGCACGCCCGCGGGCAACGACTTCTCGATCGCGGCCTCGCCCGCCTCGGGCGCGGTCAACCCGGGCAGCTCGCTCACCACGACCGTCAGCACCGCGCTCACCAACGGGTCCGCGCAATCCATCTCGCTCACCTCAAGTGGTACGCCCAGCGGCGTGACCGTGTCCTTCAGCCCGTCGACGGTGACCACCGGCGGCTCCTCGACCGCCACGATCACGGCGTCGGCCTCGGCCGCCCCCGGCACCTACACGATCACCTTGACCGGCACCGGGACGTCGGCGACGCACAGCGCGACGTTCACCTTGACGGTCAACGGCGCGGCCGGGTGCTCGCAGACCAACGCGACCGACGTGACGATCCCGGACAACACCACGGTCGAGTCCCTGATCACGATCTCCGGCTGCACCGGCAACGCCGGCGCGGGCTCCACCGTCGAGGTACACATCGTCCACACCTACATCGGTGACCTCGTCGTCTCCCTCGTCGCCCCGGACGGCACCGTCTACACGCTGTCCAACCGGGCCGGCGGCTCGACCGACAACATCGACACCACCTACACCGTCAACCTGTCCAGCGAGGTCGCCAACGGCACCTGGCGGCTACGCGTACAAGACGCCGCCAGCGCTGACACCGGCTACATCAACAGCTGGACGCTCAACCTCGGCGGATCGGCGCCACCGGCCTGCACCGGCACCAACGGCACCGACGTCACCATCCCCGACAACACCACGGTGAACAGCGCGATCACCATCGCCGGCTGCACCGGCAACGCCGGCTCGACCTCCACCGTCGAGGTGCACATCGTGCACACCTACGTCGGTGACCTCGTCGTCTCGCTGGTCGCCCCGGACGGCTCGGTCTACGCCCTGCGCAACCGCACCGGCGGGTCGGCCGACAACATCGACCAGACCTTCACCGTCAACCTGTCCACCGAGGTACGCAACGGCACCTGGAACCTGCGCGTACAAGACGCCGCCAGCGCCGACACCGGCTACCTCAACAGCTGGACGCTGACCCTCTAAAGATTTCGGCGGAGGAAGGGAACCGGCTCGGGGCGTGCTGCGTCTGTGCCCCCAAGACGGGACCTTTCCTCCCCGCCGGACAGGGCGGGCCCGCCACCGCGATGCCCGCCCTGTTCCATTCGCCGTCTCGGCAGATCGCGATCAGCCGTCGGTCTTGCCGCGGAGCCGGCGGAGGGTGCGTCGCGCTTCGGCCAGTTCGGCCCGCGTACGAGCCAGTTCGGCCTCAAGTTCCACGATGCGGCAGGCGGCCGCCAGGTTCATCCCGGCGTCGACGACCTCTCGGGCGCGCGCGGCGATCTGTAAGTCAGCTCGGGAGTAGCGCCGATGGCCGCCGTCGGAGCGAGCCGGATCGAGCAGCCCGTTGTCGCCCAATCCCCGGAGGAAGGCGGGCTGGACGCCCAGCATCGCGGCGGCGGCGCTCATCGAGTACGCAGGGAAGTCGCCGTCGTCGAGGTTGCCGGCGAGCTGGGCGGCGACCGGTACCGATGGCTCGGCTGGGACCACGGGATTCCTCCGGAAGGCAAGGCGGCCGGTCCGGGACGCACGGCGAACCCGGGACCGGCCGCGACAGCGGAAACAGGATCAGGTCGAGGCAGTCTGCTCGCTGGTGCTGCCCTCGATCACCTTCTGGTCGCCGAATCCGCCTCGGCCGACGGCGATCCGGCGCGGCTTGGCCTTCTCGGCGACCGGGATGGTCACGGTGAGCACGCCGTTGTGGCAGTCCGCCTGCACGGACTCCACGTCCAGGCCGTCACCGAGGACGACCTGCCGGGCGTAAGTGCCGGAGGGCCGCTCGTCGACGACGAACTCGGCGCCCTCGGGGCTTTCCACCCCGCGCCGGGCCTTGACCGTGAGTGTGTTCCGTTCGGCGGTCACCTCGATCGCGTCCGTGTCGACGCCGGGAAGATCGAACCGCAGCACGTACTTGTCGTCGAGCCGGTAGGCGTCCATCGGCATCAGCCGGGGAGCGCGAGTCGTGCCCATGAGCTCGTTCGCCCAGCGGTCGAGTTCGCGGAAGGGATCGAGTCGCATCGAGGCCATCGTTGACACCTCCATGAAAGTGAGCCCCATGCAGCTGTAGCGACATGTCATCATCCGATGACACCAGATAATCTAGTTCATCCGAACAAGAAAATCTAGTCTTGCAAGCACAGATTTTTAGCTGGATCCGGTGCGCTGCCGACTGATCAGAGCCAGCCGCGGCGGGCGGCGATGACGCCGGCCTGGAAACGGTTGGCCGCACCGAGAAGGTCGTGCAGGCGGCTGATCCGGCGGCGCATCGTGCGTACGGACCAGCCGAGCTGGCGGGCGATCGCCTCGTCCTTCAATCCGCTGACCAGCAGCGTCAGCAGCGCGCGATCGTCCTCGGCCAGGATGTCGTCGGCCGGGGCGTCCAACGGGACCGCCTGCCGCCAGGCCAGCTCCCAGTAGTCCACCAAGGCGTCGAGCAGCGTCGACGGCCGGATCACCGCCGCGCGTACGCGGGTGAGGTCGAGCGACAACGGCATCAGGGCCAGCCGCCGATCGGCGATGGCGACCTTCACCCGCAACCCCGGCAGCACCCGAGCCTGCTCCCCGTGCCGGACCAGTTCCCGGATGTCGCCCAGGACGCCGGGCCACTCCAACGCCTCGGGCGCGTAGATCGCCCGGTACTGCACTCCCCGGGCCATCGCCGTCTTCTCCACCGGATTGGAGGTGGTCAGGGCGTACGGGGGGCGGTCGAGGGTGATGATCTCCTCCCGGGCCTCCTGCTGGAGCTGCACGAACCAGCGTCCCAGCGCCTCACTGCCGTCGGCGATCTCGATCTCCTCGCCGCGTCCGCTGTGGGCCGACGCGAACAACGCCGAGAGCCGGGTCGCCGCCGCCT
Source organism: Hamadaea sp. (assembly GCA_013361475.1). Classification (GTDB taxonomy): domain Bacteria; phylum Actinomycetota; class Actinomycetes; order Mycobacteriales; family Micromonosporaceae; genus Hamadaea. The sequence continues at coordinate 404 of JABFYB010000669.1, read as the reverse complement.
GCACCTGATCCAGCTCCGCCGCCCGCGTACGCACCAACGCCGTCACCGCCGCCTGCGGTTCGATCGCGGCGTATCGGCGGCGGGAGCCGGCGAGCCGTCCGACGAGTCCCTGCTCCCGCAACCGGTCGAGGGCGCGCGCGATCCGGTCGGCCGAGTGCCCCAGATCCGCCGCGAGATCGGCGGGGGAGGCCTGATGCCGGGTCAGGATCGCCCGGTAGACCTCCTCGTCGAAGGGGTCGACACCGGCCGCGGTCAGCTCTCCAGACATGGGCACGATCTTGGCCCACGTGTGCCACCGGCAGCAATGGGCCAGAGCGAGATCTTGCCCGGCCACCCCGCTCGTCGGTAGGCACAACACCCATGAGGTCCACCCCACCCCGATCCCTCGCCGTCGCCGTGAGCGC
>JABFYB010000344.1 GCA_013361475.1 Hamadaea sp. | reverse complement strand
ACTCTCGGTTGACGCGCCGCTGGACGAGGTCCTTCGCGCGCAGTGCGAGCATCCAGTCGCCTAACGCATGCGATCGTGTCGCTGTCAGCGGATGGTGAAGAGCCGGTCCGACGGATCGACCACAGCGGACAGCAGGGCGCCGGGCACGAGGGCCGAGTCGGTGGCGTGGGTCGTCTCGGCTTCGAAGGTTTCGAACCCAGGCCCGCTGATCCGCAGGCGGAGCACCAGTCCCGGGTCCTCGCCGCCAAGATGGTTCGCCACGGTCAGGATCTCCGCCGTCGCGGCGACACCGGCTTCGGTCAGCTGACGGGCGTCGCGGCGGGAGCGGTTCACGATATGCCAGCCGAACAGGCCGAAGCCGAAGCCGACGATCGTCGTCAGCACACCGCCCGCGAGCAGGCCCCAGAAGTCCTTTCCCGACAGCTGGCGGCCCTGGGACACGTCGGCGGCGAGCAGGATCGGGCCTGGCAGACAGATCGCCAGGAACAGCAGTCGGCAGAGCAGTGCGCCGATCGGACCGATGCGGGCTTCCGCCTCCCGGGGCGTACTCGTCATGCCGGTAATCTACTGCCCGGCCTTGGTGATCTAGGGGTGCAGATGGTTCGATGGTGGCTGGCAAGCTGATCGAAATCCGGACGGGGAGGATTCATGGCCAGGCGTACGCTTCTGCGCGTCGCTGTCACCGCAGCGCTCGCGCTCACGTCCACAGTGGTGTTTCGAGCGCCGGTCGCCGAGGCGGCCGTCGTCAATCCGGTCGTCGCCTGGGACGCCAACGCCCAGCAGGCCATCTGGGACGTCGCCCAGCAACAGCCGAACGAACAGGCTCGCAGCTTCGCGATGGTGCACGGGGCCGTCTACGACGCGGTGAACGCGATCGCCGGGAAGCCGTACCAGCCGTATCTCGTCGCACCGGCCGCCGACGGCACGGAGTCGGCCGAAGCGGCGGTGGCGACCGCGGCGTACCAGATGCTCCTATCGTTGTTCCCCGCGCAGCAGGCCCGCCTGCTGGCGCAGTACGACGACGCCCTGGCCGCGATTCCCGACGGTGCCGCGAAGCAAGGCGGCATCTCGGTGGGTGCGCAGGCCGCGGCCGCGATGATCGCGGATCGGCAGAACGACGGCGCGTTCGGTGCCCAGACGTGGATCGTCGGCACGCAGCCCGGCCAGTGGCGGCCGACGCCCCCGACATACGCCTCAGCCGGCGCGTGGACCGGGCACGTCAAGCCGTTCCTCCTGGCCAGCGCATCGATGTTCCGCACCTCCGGGCCGCCCGCGCTCACCAGCGCGGCCTACGCCCGCGACGTCAACGAGGTGAAGCGGATCGGCGGGGTCACCAGCACCGTGCGCACGGCCGACCAGACCGAGGCCGCGATCTGGTGGCACGACCGGCATCTCGCCGAGTGGGAGATCAAGCGCCAGATCGCCGTCAGCCAAGGGCTGAGCACCTTGCAGGCCGCGCGCATGTTCGCCATGGTCGACATGACCGAGGCCGACGCGCTGATCGCCTGCTACAACGAGAAGGAGTACTGGAGCTTCTGGCGGCCGGTGACCGCGATTCAGCTCGCCGACACCGACGGCAACCCGGCGACCGTGGGCGACCCGACCTGGATGCCGCTGCTGGTCACGCCGGCGTTCCCCGAGTACACGTCGGGCCACACCTGCTTCACCTCGGCCTCGATGACGACGCTCGCGTACTTCTTCCACCGCGACGACATCCCCTTCAGCGCCTACAGCCCGGCGGCCGATGCGACCCGGCACTACGGCAGCTTCTCGCAGGCGTTGGCCGAGGTCGTCGAGGCGCGTGTCTGGGGCGGCGTCCACTTCCGGTCCGCCGACAACCAGGGTGTGCGGATCGGCCTGTCGGTGTTCGCGTACATGGCGGCGGGGCGGTACTTCAAGCCGCGCAGGTGAGCGCGGCGGGATCAGTCGTCCTCGGTCTCCGTGACGGTGACGGTTCCGCCGTCGCAGCTCGCGGAGACCAGGAACTCCCGGCTACGGCCGTGGCTGCCGTCCTGCTTGAACTTCACCCACGCCGTCCGCGCGGGTCCCCGCTCGGACTCGTCGAGGCGGAAGCCGGTCTTCGGCGTGATGCCGTCGAGGGAGGCGAGGCCGTTGCGGCAGGTCGCCCACAGGCTGCCGCCTGAGCCGGTGAAGTGCCGTCGCGGAGCCGAGACCGAAGGGGACGCCGCCCCGGAGGCAGCCGGTGACCCGGACGCGGAGGGGGTGGGTGAGAAAGCCGGCGTCGTCTGAGCCAACCGGTCCTCGACCTCCTGGCGCGACAGCGGCCGCCCCGGGAACTCGTCGCCGAGCGAGCCGACCGCCGTGAAGCCGAGCACGGTCGCGGTCGCCACCGCGGTGACCCAGCCGGCCGTGATGAGAAGACCTCGCCGCATCGGCCCAGTATCCGGGCGCGAAGGATAACGGGGGGATAAGGGCGGCTCATGAAGCCGCCAACGGGGGTCGCGGGCGCGCGCGATGGGCGGTTAGCGTGGCCGCGTGACGAAGGTCCTGCTGGTGGAGGACGACGCGACGATTCGCGTCGCGGTGGTACGCGCGCTCGGGCAGCGGGGGCACGCGGTGGCCACCGCGCCGGACGCGCTGACCGGACTGCACCTGGCCGTCTCGGAACGGCCGGAGATCGTGCTGCTCGACCTGGGGCTGCCGGATCTCGACGGCCGCGAGGCACTGCGGATGCTGCGCGCCGTCAGCGCGGTGCCGGTCATCGTCGTGACCGCCGCCGGGGCTGAGGCCGACATGGTGCGCGCGTTGGACGCGGGCGCCGACGACTACATCGTCAAGCCGTTCGGCGCGGATCAGCTCGACGCTCGGATTCGCGCGGTGTTGCGGCGGCTGAGCAGCGAGGTCACTGCCGCACCGATCGCCGTCGGTGGGCTCGTCGTCGACGCCCGCGCTCGGCAGGCGAGCGTCGACGGGCGGCGGCTGGAGCTGACTCCCCGGGAGTTCGACCTGCTGCACTATCTGGCGCAGCGGCCGGATCAGGTGGTGAGCAAGGCGGACCTGCTGACGCACGTGTGGCAGATCCCGTACGCACGGGCGGACAAAACCGTCGACGTGCACCTGTCCTGGCTGCGTCGCAAACTGGGGGAGACCGCGCTCGAACCCCGTTACCTGCACACCGTGCGGCGGGTCGGCGTACGGCTGTCCGCGCCGGAGAACGCGCCGGAGCCGGAGTCGGGCGCGTGAGACTGCGGCAGGCCGCCCTGCTGATCGCGGCGATGACCCTCGTGCTGGCGGCGGTGTTGCTGCCACTGGCCCGGCTGGTGCAGGTGCTCGCCGCCGACCGGGCGCTGTCCGCCGCCGTGGACAAGGCCCGCAACCTGGAGTTCCTGGTCACGAGCGTCGGCCCGGACGATCTCGCCGCCGCGGTGGATCAGGCCAACGCCGAGCTGCCGAGCTATCCGGCGACGGTCTACCTGCCCGACGGCACCGTCCTGGGGGTCGACGCGGTGCGTACGCCGGCGGTGGAGCTGGCCGCGCGAGGGTCGAGCCTCACCGCCGAAGGCGACGGCGGCTGGGAGGTCGTCGGGCCGGTCGCGGGGAGCGCGTACGCCGGGATCGTGGTGGTCCGGGTGTTCGTCGGCGAGGACGAGTTGGCCCGAGGCGTGGCGCGGACGTGGACCGTGCTCGGCGTACTCGGTGCGGGGGCGCTGCTGCTCGCCGTGCTGGCGGGGGACTGGCTCACCCGGGCGGCGGTCCGGCCGATCCGGGAACTCGCCGCGCTGTCACACCAGCTCGCCTCGGGCCGCCTCGCGGCACGCTCCCGAGTCCACGGCCCACCCGAGGTCCAGGCGGTCGCCGAAGGGCTCAACCACCTCGCCGGTCGCATCGAGGACCTGCTACGCCAGGAACGCGAGTCGGTCGCCGACATCTCCCACCAATTGCGTACGCCGTTGACGGCACTGCGCCTGGAGGTCGAGTCCACCCCGGGCACGGCCGCGATCGCCGACCACGTCGCGACCCTCGAAGCCGCGGTCACCCGGGTCATCGAGCAGGCCCGCCGCTCGGGCGAATCGGCCGCCCCGGCCGCCTGCGACGCGGCCCTCGTCGTCGCCGAGCGCGCCGAATTCTGGGCGGCACTGGCCGAGGACCAGGGCCGGCCGGTCACGACGGAGATCGCGGCCGGCCCGGTACTCGCCGGCGTCGCCGAGGCCGAACTGCGTACGTGTGTGGATGTGTTGCTGGGCAACGTTTTCGCGCACACCGACGACGGCGTCGCGTACGCCGTCACGCTGACGAGCGAGGGACGGCTGACCGTCGAGGACGCCGGACCCGGCTTCGACCCCTCCGGCGTACGCCGAGGGCAGAGCGGCGGCGGATCGACCGGGCTCGGCCTGGACATCGCCCGGCGAACCGCCCGATCCAGCGGCGGCGACCTGACGGTCGGCCGATCCCACCTCGGCGGTGCGCGGGTCGTCGTCGACCTCGGCCCGCCCCGGCAGCCGGCCTTTGCCGTTCGTTAGCCGTCGCACTGCCCGCCGATAGGCGCCTTCCCGGCAAAGTCAGGGCCATCGACAGTGACGCTGACAGGGAGGGCGTTGTGCGTACCAAATGGATTGTCGTGGCCGGTGTCGCCGCGGGTGTGCTGATCAGCGGGACCGCCGTGGCCGCCGCCACGAAGCAGGCCGTGCCCACGGTCTCGACCAGCGCGAGCCGCAGCCCGAGCGCGAGTGCCAGCCCCCGCCTCAGCCCGAGCGCGACCGGGGTGAGCCGGGCCGAGGCCGAGCGGATCGCGCTGCGGAAGGTGCCCGGCGCGCGGATCGTGGAGACCGAGCGCGACACGGACGACGGCCGCGCGGTGTGGAACGTGCACCTGGTCACCGCGGGCGGCTCGAAAGTCGAGGTCAAGGTCGACGTCCGCACCGGGGCGGCCCGGATCGACGACCGCCGCGAAACCGAGTCCGGCGACGACCATGGCCGGGACGACTCCGAGTCCGACGACCATGGTGGCCACGGCAGTGACGACTCCGGATCCGACGACCACGGTGGCCATGGCGGTGACGACGAGCCCGGCGACGACCACGGCGGTCGTCACTGACGCTGTGCCGCGAACAGGCGGTCGAGGTGATACGTCAGAATCGCCTCGGCCGCCTGCCCGTCGCGTTGGCCGCCGAGCACGCTGGAGCCGAGCCCGTTGGTGAGCGCCAGCAGCCCGGCGGCGATCGTCGGAGCGTCCAGGTCCCGATCGACCTCGCCCTGCTCTTGGGCACTCCGCAGGTGCCGGGTCAGGAACCGTTCCAGCGCGTCGGGATAAGTGCCGCCGTGCTCGGCGCCCAACGCCGGTTCCGCGAGGACGAGCGTGTAGTAGGCCGCGTAGGTTCGCGTCAGCCGGCGACCCTCGTCGTCGGTGGGCAGGATCGCCAGCAGCGTTCCGTAGACCGTCGACTGTGGAGTCGGTGGCAGACCCCGAGCGCGGATGTGCCGCTCGACCCGGGCCGACAGCTGCTCGCCCAGGTACGCCATCGCCCCGAGTAAAAGCTCGGTCTTGCTGTGGAAGTAGTACTGCACGAGGCGCAGCGACACGCCTGCCTCGGCGGCAACCTCACGCATGCTCGCTGCCTGAAGTCCTCGGGAGGCCGCGATACGCAGCAGCGCCTCGCCGATCTCGCGACGGCGTACGTCGTGGTCCACTCGCTTCGGCATCCGATCAGCCTACCTTCGTGATACAGTCGTATCATCAAAACTAGGGAGGCGCGCCATGGGAATCAGCACCTTCACCGGTGATCAGGCCCGCGACAAGTTCCTCTCGGCATACGAGCAGGCGATGGAGCGCTGCTGGCCGGCCGGCTGGACCGTGGCCGACGTCCCCACGACGTTCGGTCCGACGCGGGTTCACCAGTACGGACCGGCTGGCGGCGTACCCCTGGTGTTGCTGCCGGGCGCGGGCGGCAACTCTCTGATGTGGCACCGATATGTGGCGGACCTCGGGCGCGATCGCCAGGTGCTGGCCGTGGATCCGGTGGGCGAGCCGGGCGGCTCACGTCAGGACAGGTCCATCGAGAACTCCAGCGACATCACCGACTGGCTGGGCGAGGTGTTCGCCGAGGTGGGCGTCACACAGGTGCACCTGATCGGCTGCTCCTACGGTGGCTGGACCGCGCTGCAGCTGGCATTGCGCCATCCGGAGCGCGTGGCGACGATGACGCTGCTGGACCCGGCCGGCTTCGGAAAGGTCGGCGGCCGGTTCCTCACCTGGGTGATCCTGGGCGGACTGGCCGGCATGGCCCCGAGACCCGTGCGCCACCGAGCCGCCCGGTGGCTGCGGAACGCGACGCTGCTCGACGACGACCTCATGGGGCTGGCTCGCGCGACGATGGGGTTCCGGCGACGGCTGCCTGTTCCGCCCGCGTTGACCGACGACGAACTGCGAGGTTGTTCCACGCCCGCGCTCGTTCTGCTGGGCGAGCGCAGCCAGCTCTATGACGCGGCCTCGGTCGCGCGGCGGCTGCAGGCGCTGGGCGACTTCGCCGTCGAGATCGTGCCGGACACGGGGCACGACCTGCCGGTCAGCCATCCTTCGCTGGTTGTCGAGCGCGCCCTGGGCCTCGTGGCGCTTTCCTCCTCCGGCACGCCGT
>JABFYB010000419.1 GCA_013361475.1 Hamadaea sp. | reverse complement strand
AGGCCCCCAGTGCGGCACACCGGGCAACGCAGCGACACCCGGCCTGCTCACCGGCTTGGCAGGCATCGGACACGGACTGCTGCGACTCGCCGCCCCCGACGCCGTCGCGCCGGTGCTGCTGCTCGCCGCGGCCGAGGCCCGGTGATGGCCCGCCGCCGGGTGCCGTTGCGGTACCAGCTGACCAAAACCGAGTGCGCCGCCGCCTGCCTGGCCATGGTGCTCAGCCACTACGGCCGGCACACCACCGTCCCCGCATGCCGGGACCTGCTCGGCGCCGGACGCGACGGGGCATCGGCGGCAGCCCTCGCCGAAGCGGCCGAACAGTCCGGGCTCGACGTCGATGTCGACACCCGGGCCGACCCGTTCCAGGACCGCCTCGACGGGGTGGCCGTGGCGTACCTGTCGTCGCACCACTTCGTCGTCGTCGCCGGCGCCAGCCGACGCCACGTCACCATCGTCGACCCGTCGTCCGGTCGCCAAACCCTCAGCCGCACCGAGTTCGCGCAACGGTACGGCAACGTGCTGCTGCGGTTGCGTCCCGGACCGCGCTTCGAACCGAAACGCGCCCGGCTCCGCGACGACCCCATGCTGCGCTATCTGTGGCAGTTCGTGGCCGCCCCCGGCGGGCGACGGCTGCTGGCCCTGACCGTCGTGCTGGCCGCCGCGCTGCAGATCATCGGCCTCGGAGTGCCGCTGCTCACCAAGTTCGTCGTCGACACGATGGTCCCGGCCAACCGGGCCGACCTGCTGCCCGCATGCGCGGCGGGCGTGCTGCTGTTCGCCGCCCTGTCCGGTGGGCTCAGCGCGGCGCGGGCCGCCGCCCTGCTCACCCTGCGCGGCCGCGCCGACCGTCTGCTCACCGCGGCGTTCGTCGGCCACCTGTTCCGGCTGCCGATGTCGTTCTTCCTCGACCGGGCCCGGGGCGACCTGCTGCTGCGGCTGGCCAGCGTGTCCACCACCCGCGAAGCCCTCACACAACAGCTGCTCACGACCTTCCTCGACGGGGCGCTGCTGACCGCGTACCTGATCGGGCTCGTGCTGTTGTCTCCGCTGTACGCGCTGCTCATCACGCCGCTGTTCGCCGCGCAGATGACGGTGCTCGCGGTGACCTACCGGCGCCTGCGGACGCTGACCCAGCACGAGCTCGCGCTCAAAGCCGAAGAGCAGAACTACCTCGTGGAGGCGCTGGAAGCCGTGGCGCCGCTGAAAGCCAACGGCGTCCAAGACCGGGCCGTACGCCGCTGGGCCGGGCTGTTCGACCGCTACCAGGCGGCGATGCTGCGCCGAGGCTGGACCACCGCGTGGCTCGGCGGCCTCCAACGCGGCGTCGGCACACTGGGCCCGCTGCTGCTCCTGGTCGCCGGGGCATGGATGGTGCTGAGTGGACGGATGAGCCTGGGGGCGATGCTCGCGGCCAACGCCGTCGCCCTGTCGGTGCTGGCCCCGATGGAAACGTTCGCCTCGTTCGGGCAGATGTACCACTCGGTCCGCGCCCAGGTCGAACGGCTCTTCGACGTGGTCGACACCCAGGCCGAGCCCAGCGGCCCGGTGCGGCTGCCCGCCGGCAGCCCGGCCCGGGTGGAACTGGACGAGGTGACCTTCCACTACCAGGCGCGGCAGGAACCGGTGCTCGCCGGGGTCAGCGTCGACCTGCCGCCGGGCGGCAAGCTCGGGATCGTCGGGCGTACCGGGTCGGGCAAAAGCACCTTGGCGTTGCTGATGCTGGGCCTGCTCCGCCCGGACAGCGGCGAGGTACGCCACGACGGCGTGCGGCTGGCCGACCTGGACGTCGATCACCTGCGCTCCCGCTGCGGCGCCGTCCTGCAGGAGCTGACCCTGTTCAACGGCAGCGTCCGCGACAACCTGGTGCTCAGCAAACCCGACGCCGGCCAGGACGACGTCGTGCACGCCGCCCGCCTGGCCGGGCTGCACGACGACGTGGTCGCGTTGCCGATGGGATACGACACGCTCGTCGGCGAGGGCGGCGCGGCGTTGTCGGCCGGGCAGCGCCAGCGGGTCGCCCTGGCCCGGGCGCTCATCCACCGGCCGCGGCTGCTGATTCTCGACGAGGCCACCAGCCATCTCGATCCGGAGACCGAACGGCTCGTCGACGACGCCCTGGGGCGGCTGCGGGTGACGCGCGTCGTCATCTCGCATCGCCTCAGCGCGATACGCAACGCCGACCAGATCCTCGTCATGGACCGCGGCCGGGTGGCGCAACGCGGCCGCCATGACGACCTCATCGGGCAAGACGGCATCTACCGCCGTCTGTTCGCGGCTCCGGAGCGGCCCTCGCTGCTCTCGGGACCGGTTGCCGATCCCGGGCCGGCGGTGGCCGCCGGCCCCCTGCGATGAAAGGAGAAACCCGTGAGCAACCAACAGCTGCTGCGCTCGTGGAAGGACCCGGAGGCCTCGGCCGACGCGGTCAGCCCGGCCGGCGAGGTCGACCTGTCCGTCCTGACCGGCGGGCAGCAGGCGGACACGCTGCTGCCGTGGTTCTGCGACAAGACCATCTACCAGGGCACGTGCGCCATGGGGCCGACGGTCGGCTGCTGCTGACCCCGACGATCAGGAGGAACGCGACATGAACCAGGAAACCACGATCGCCGCCTGGAAGGGCGTGTCCGATCAGGACGGTCCGGCCAACCCGGCGGGAGAACTGGCCGAGGCGCTCACCGTCGCCGGCGGGGTGATCAACGTCATCAGCACCGAGCACGTGCACACGCTCGGCTGCTGCCCGGGCTTCACCAACGAGCCCGGCTGCTGGACGTGGTGAGCATCCCGACGTCCGACGTGATCAGAGCCTGGAAAGACGCTGATCACGACGACAACCCGGTCGGCACGGTCGACCTGGCCCGGCTACATGGGGCGGTCCAAGCCTGGACGGTCGACCTGGCGGGCTGCGATCAGACGATCGGCATGTGCACGCACGCGCCGTGCACCATGCAGTGCGTCCCATGACGCCGCCGACGACGAAAGGAAGGTCTTCAATGTCCCGGGACGACACGATCAGGACCTGGAAGAACGGGTCCGATCTCCCCGAACCGCAGCACCCGGCCGGGTCCGTGGACCTGACGGCGGTCATCGGCGGCCAGCAGGCGCCGACGTCGGAGGACCTGTTCACCTGGGGCTGCTGCTCGGCCAAAACGTGGTGCGGCGGCGGCACCTGCTGGTAGCCGGACGCAATCGCACCTGCGCATACCGAAAGGAGTGACAATGAACCCCGAAACAGTCAGGGGCTGGAAGGATCTGGACGGCGACGCCGCCCACCCAGCCGGCGCCATCGACTTGTCCGCAGTGTCCGGCGGCGTCATGGCCACCAACGGCATCTGGACCCTGGGTTGCTGCGACCCCACCGCGAACTCGTTCTGGATCTGCAGCTCGGAATGCACCTCGGGCGTGTGCTGACACCGTCCTGAACGGCGGAGAGGAGGGGCCGTGGAACTCCCCGAAGGCTGGTGGCAGCCGGCCGAGCCCACGGCCCCCACCCCTCCGGCGTGGGCGCTGTTCGCAGCGGACGCCATCCGGGCCGCGCCGAGCGAATCCCCCACCATCGCCGACGGCATCACCTGGGAGACCGGATTCGCAACGGTCTTCGCCTCGTTCACGGCGACGGCCGAGCGCCAAGCCCGTGACGCGCCCGGCTTCGCGGCCATGCTCGGCCACCGCCTCGCCCGGCTCGCGGCCCGCACCTTGATCTTGGAGCTGCACAGCGCCCGCCAGGCCGGACGGCTACGCGGCCCGACGCCGACCGCACGGTTCGCGTACTTCATCGCACAAGCCGCCCGGAAAGACGACCTTGCCTCGCTCCTCGTGAGATACCCCGTCCTCGGGCGGATCCTCGGTCAGGCATGTGTCCACGCCGCCGCGGCAAGCGCGGAACTGATCGACCGCCTGACCTGCGACCGCGACGCAATCGTCGGCACGCTTCTCGGCGGGCGCGATCCCGGCCCGCTGGTACGCATCTCGTTCAGCGAAGGCGACCGGCACGGACGAGGCCGCGCCGTGGCCGTCGTGCGATTCGCCACCGGCGCCCAGGTGGTCTACAAGCCACGGCCACTCACCGTCAACGCCCACTTCAACGACCTGATCGCCACGCTCGCACCCCGGTTGGGCGAACTGACTCCCGCGACAGCGGCCGTCCTGACCCGGCTCGGATACGGCTGGTCGCAGTTCGTCGCAGCCGAACCGTCCCCCGACCCGGATGGCGTCCGCCGGTTCTACCGCCGCCAGGGCGCGCTGCTGGCCGTGCTGTATGCGCTCGACGCCAACGACATGCACTGCGAGAACGTCATCGCCCGCGGCGACGAACCCGTCGTCGTCGACCTCGAGACGCTGTTCCACCCGCACGACACTCCATTGGCGACGGTCGGCGACGATCCGGCACTGGCCGCCCTCTCGGCGTCGGTCCACCGCACCGGACTGCTCCCCGCACTGCGCGTCGGCGACGAGGCAGCCGTGGACCTGTCCGGCCTCGGTGGCGACCGAGGCGTACCGTCGCCGTCACCGAGTCTGGCCTTCGCCGATGCCGGCACCGACCGGATGCGCGTCGTCCGCGAGGTACGCACCACCGCCGGATCCGCCAATCGGCCCGTGCTGAACGGGATCGAGGCCGATCCCGCAGACCACCTCGACGACCTGCTCGACGGCTTCCGCCGGGCGTACCGGGAACTGATCGCAGGCCGGGCCGAACTGACGGCGCCGGACGGGCCGCTGGCGCATTTCGCCGCCGACCAGGTCCGCGTCGTGGTGCGCCCGACGCAGCTCTACTCGACGCTGCTCGACGAGTCGACCCACCCACATGTGCTGCGCGACGCGGCAGCCCGCGACGACGTCTTCGGACTACTCAGCCCGCCGGAGCCCGAAGTCGGCTCGAACCCCGCGACAGCGCTGTTCGAGCGAGAACTCGACGACCTGTGGCACGGCGACGTTCCCTACTTCTGGACCCGGCCCAGCACCGATGAGCTGTTCGACAGCCACGACCGGCCCATCCCCGGTTTTCGCGGCGCAGCCGGGCTCACCCGGGCGACCGCCAAGCTTGCCGGCATGGGCGCGGCCGACCTGCAGCGACAGGAATGGATCATCCGTGCCGCCATGGCCTGCCGCGACCGATCAGATCCACACGTCACGGCAGCCGACGCCGGTCACAGCACGAATCTCGCTGACATCCCCGACCGCACCCGCATCAGCCGACGTCCGCCACTCAGCCGGGCAGCCGCCGACCCGCTCACGATCGCCACCGGCATCAGCGAGCGCGTCGTCACCACCGCCGACCCGCTTACCGTCGCGACCGGCATCGGCGAGCGGCTGCTCACCACCGCGGAACGCTCCGGCGGTCGGCTCAACTGGCTCGGCCTCGAACTGGTCGGCCACCGGTTCTGGCAGGTCGGACCACTCGGCGCAGCACTCGGCAACGGTTACACCGGTGTCGCGCTGTTCCTGGCACAGCTGTCGGTGCTGACCGGGCGGGGCGAGTTCGCCGAAGCCGCACGCCGCGCCGTCACACCGATACCCGGCCTGCTCGCCGGGATCGGCGCCAGCCCCGACGACGTGGCGACGGTCGGACCCGGCGGTTTCGACGGATTCGGCGGCATCGCCTACGGGTTGACGCGCATCGCGAGCTGCCTGGCCGACCCCGAGATCTTCAGCTGGGTGCCGCCAGCCGTCGAGCTGACAGTCCAATCCGGTCTGCAGACCATCGAACCCAGCCCGTCCGGCGTATTCGACGGGCTGGCCGGTGGCATCGCGGCACTGCTCGCCGTACACCGCATGATCGGCCTGGCCGACGCGCTTCACGGCGCACGCCAGCTTGGCAATGCGCTCGTCACGCGGGCGCTGCCCGAAGCGGCCGGGTTCGCCCACGGAACGTCCGGCGTCCAGTGGGCGCTGACCCAGGTCGGACTGCCCGCAGCGCCGTCCTCAGCCTTGGCCCAGGAGAGCGCCGATACCGGGCGTATAGACCTGTCCTGGTGCCGGGGCGCAGCCGGATCCGCACTCGCCGGCCTGGCTCCGCCCCCCGAGCCAGGCCCGTTGCTGCCCAGCGACGCGCTCTGCCACGGCGAACTCGGCCTGATCGACGCACTGCCCGCGCCCGACCGTGACAAACGCCTGGCGGCCGTCATCGAACGCATCCAGCAGGACGGACCGCGGTGCGCCACCCCAGGAGCAGTCCCCAGTAGCGGACTCGTGACAGGCCTCGCCGGTATCGGTTATGGTCTGCTCCGAGCCGCTCATCCAGATGAGGTGCCATCGGTGCAGCTCCTGCACCCGGCCTGCTGATCTGGCCCGCGGCCGAGTCGATGCAATGTGGCGCGGCGGGAGGCGGCATGGCCGACAACGGTACGGTCGACTGGCAGCGTGGCGAAGCCGAGCATCCATCCGGCGACATCCGGATCACGGCCAGTCCCCGCGCGGTACGCCGCGCATCCCTGCTCGCCGGATTGGCCGCATCCGGCGGCGGTCCTGAAGATCCTTTCCCGACCCCGACGGTGTCGCACACCGGCCCCTGACGGCGCGCCGGCTGCACGGTAGATGCAGATCTCGACATCGGAACTGATCGGCAGGGACGCTGAAGTCGCGGCTCTGCGTACCGCGGTGAACAGCCGGACGGTCCATC
>JABFYB010000131.1 GCA_013361475.1 Hamadaea sp. | reverse complement strand
ACCGCGAAGGCGGCGCTGGAGCGCGAGGAGTCGCGCGGCGGGCACACCCGGGAGGACTTCCCGAAGATGGACCCGAAGTGGCGGCAGATCAACCTGGTCTGCTCCGTCTCGGCGTCCGGCGACGTCGACCTGGTCCACCAGCCCGTCCCGACGATGCGCCCGGAGCTGCTCGCCCTCTTCGAGCAGTCCGAGCTGGCCAAGTACATGACGGAGGAAGAGCTCGCATGACTGTCAGGCAGTTCAAGGTGTGGCGTGGCGACTCGGCCGGCGGCCAGCTCGTCAACTACGACGTCGACGTGAACGAGGGCGAGGTCGTCCTCGACGTCATCCACCGGCTGCAAGCCACCCAGGAACCGGACCTGGCCTGCCGGTGGAACTGCAAGGCGGGCAAGTGCGGCTCCTGCTCGATGGAGATCGACGGCATGCCGCGGCTCGCCTGCATGACGCGGATGTCGACGTTCGAGGAGGACGAGACGGTCACGATCACGCCGCTGCGGACCTTCCCGGTCATCCGCGACCTGGTCACCGACGTCACCTTCAACTACGTCAAGGCGCGCGAGACCCCCGCGTTCGCCCCGCCGAAGGACGTGGCCCCCGGCGACTACCGGATGCAGCAGGTCGACGTCGACCGCTCGCAGGAGTTCCGCAAGTGCATCGAGTGCTTCCTCTGCCAGAACACCTGCCACGTGGTACGCGACCACGAGGAGAACAAGACGGCGTTCAGCGGGCCGCGGTTCTTCATCCGGGCCGCCGAGCTGGACATGCACCCGCTCGACGCGCGCACGGACCGCAAGGAGTACGCCCAGAAGGAGCAGGGCCTGGGCTACTGCAACATCACCAAGTGCTGCACCGAGGTATGCCCGGAGCACATCAAGATCACCGACAACGCGATCATCCCCATGAAGGAGCGCGTGGTCGACCGGCGGTACGATCCGCTGGTCCGCCTGGGTCGGAAGATCCTGCGGAGAGATCAGCTAGAGCAGGAGGCAGTAGCGGTGACAACCTTGCACCAGGCGAACTCGACGCCCCAGCCCGACGGGGCGGCCCCGATCAACTGGCACCGGGAGCTGGCGCCGCCAATGGGCGCGGACGTGGACGATAAGGGCCACCTGCCCCTCAACGAGCTGCTCTCGGACCGGGTCGGCGCCAACTCGCCGTTCGGTGACGACGTGCAGTTCCCGGTCGACCCGACCAAGCTCAACTACTACAACCCCGAGCAGAAGCACTGATCTGCCTCGGTTCTCGCGTTGACCCATCGCTGGGACGGTTGTCACAACCGTCCCAGCGATTTGCGAGGTAAGGCTTGCCTTAGTTAGGCTCGCCCCTCGTGATGGGGAGGCGGATCGGGCTGCTGCTCGGCGCGGCGGCGCTACTGGTGCTCGCGATCGCGGCCAGCCTGGCGATCGGCGCCCGCCCGATCCCGCTCGGCGACGTTCTGCGGGCACTGTGGCAGCCGGACGGTTCCGAGACCGCCATCATCGTCCACGATCTGCGCATTCCGCGTACGGTGGTCGGGCTCGCGGTCGGACCGGCGCTCGCCGTCGCCGGGCTCGTCATGCAGGCGCTCACCCGCAATCCCCTCGCCGAACCACGCATCCTCGGCATCTCGGCCGGCGCGTCCACCGGCGTCGTCCTGGCCATCGCGGTCTTCGGCATCGCCACCCTCGCCGGATGGATCTGGTTCGCGCTGCTCGGCGCGCTGGCCGCGGGCGCGATCGTCTTCACCCTCGGACTCCGGCTGGGCACCGGCTCCAGCAGCCCGATCACCCTCGCGCTGACCGGCGCCGCCGTCGACGCCTGTCTCGGCGCGATCATCTACACGCTGCTCAGCACGTCGACGCGTACCTTCGACCAGTTCCGCTTCTGGGCGGTCGGCTCGCTGTCCGGGCGCGGGCTCGACCTGGTGGTCCAGGCCGCGCCCGTCCTGCTGCTCGGACTGGTCTGCGCCGTCGCGGCGGCCCGCGGGCTCGACGGGCTCGCGCTCGGTGACGAGGTCGCGGTGGGTCTCGGTCATCGAATAGCACTTGTACGCACAGCGGCCGCGATCGCCGCGGTGACGCTCACCGGTGCCGCCGTCGCCCTGGCGGGACCGATCGCGTTCGTCGGTCTGGCCGTTCCCCACGCCGCACGCGCGCTCGCCGCCCGGTTCCGCGTGGGCACCTCCCATGCCCTGCTGTTGCCGCTGTCGGCGCTCATGGGCGGCGTACTGGTGCTCGTGGCCGACACGGTCGGACGGGTCATCGCCCCGCCCGGTGAGGTGCCGGCGGGCGTCCTGACGGCGTTGGTCGGCGCGCCCCTGCTGGTGGCGTTGACCCGGCGGCCCCGGCTGGTCAGCGCATGAAACGGCTCAGGTACGCCGGCTGGCTGCTCGTCGCGGCCCTCGTCCTCGCCGGGGCGATGGCGCTCAGCGTCTCCGTCGGGGAGGCGGACCTGCCCTGGTCGCTGGCGCTGGACCTGCGGCTGCCGCGGACGGCGTTGGCCGCCGTCTCCGGAGCGCTCTTCGCGATCGGCGGCGCCCTCCTGCAGTCGGTCACCCGGAACGCGCTGGCCAGCCCGGACGTCATCGGGGTGACGCAGGGGGCGGGCCTCGCCGCGGTGATCGCCGTGACCGCGGGTCTCCCGTACGCCTTGGTCGCGCCGACCGCCCTCGCGGGCGGTCTCCTCGCCGCCGCCGTCGCGTTCCTGCTGGGCGCCCGCAGCGGGTTCACCGCGAACCGCTTCGTCCTCGGCGGCGTCGCGATCGCGTTCGCGCTACGGGCCGGCATCGAGATCACGCTCACCACGGCGGACGCCATCGACGCCCAACGGGCGCAGATCTGGCTGCTCGGCTCGGTGAACGGGCTCGGCTGGGCCGAGGCCACCCCGCTGGCGATCACCCTCCTCGTAGCGCTGCCTCTACTCGCGATGGCGGCCTGGGCCCTGCGTACGTCGGCGCTCGACGACGACACCGCCCGTGGTCTGGGCGCCCGGCCGGTGGGCGTACGCGCAGCCGTCGGTGCGCTCGGCGCGGTCCTGGCGGCCTTGGCGACGGCGACCGTCGGCGCGGTCGACTTCGTGGCCCTGGTCGCCCCGCAGACGGCCCAGCGGATCGCCCGCACCGAGCGGCCGCCGATCGCGCTGGCCGCCGTGATCGGGGCGGCCCTGGTGGTCGTGGCCGACGTGGTCGCCCGCCGGGTCCTGGCGCCGACACAACTGCCCGTCGGCGTGGTCACCGCGGCGATCGGCGGCCCGTTCCTGATCTTCCTGCTCCTGCGAGCCCGCCGTGTCTGATCTCCGCCACCCCAGTGCACCACCACCGCGTCCCGCTGCCCTCTTTTGGCGCTGGATCAGGGATCCCGGTCGAATCTTGGTCCAAGATTCGACGCGGATCCCTGATCCAGCGCTGATCTTGAACTGGAAGGAGGCGGCGTGCTCTCCGCTGATGGCCTGACTGTCGGGTACGAGGCCCGCGACGTGCTCACCGGGCTCGACGTGACCGTCCCCGAGGGCCGGTTCACGGTGATCATCGGGCCGAACGCCTGCGGCAAGTCCACTCTGCTGCGATCGCTGGCGCGCCTGCTCAAGCCGCGCGCCGGAAAGGTCCTGCTGGACGGCGTACCCATTGATGAGCAGGCCCCGCGGCAGGTCGCGACCCGCATGGCCGTGCTGCCACAGACGCCGTTGGTGCCCGAGGGGGTGACCGTGGCCGAGCTGGTCGGGCGCGGGCGCTCGCCGTACCAGCGCTGGTATCGCCAGTGGACGGTCGCGGACACCGAGGCCGTCGCCGCGGCCATGCGCAGCGCGGACGTCGCGGAACTGGCCGACCGCCCGGTGGCCGCGCTGTCCGGCGGGCAGCGGCAGCGGGTGTGGATCGCGATGACGCTGGCCCAGCAGACCCCGATCCTGCTGCTGGACGAGCCCACCACCTACCTGGACCCGGCCCACCAGCTGGAGATCCTCACGCTTCTGGGCCGCTTGCGCGACGAGGGGAAGACGGTCGTCGCCGTCCTCCACGACCTCAACCAGGCCGCCCGGTACGCCGACCACGTCATCGCGATGCGCGACGGCCAGATCATCGAGGCGGGTACGCCCCGCGACGTGATCGACGCCGACCTGGTCGCCCGAGTCTTCGGCATGGACTGTGTCGTCGTGCCTTGTCCGGTCAGCGGTGCTCCGCTGGTCGTCCCCCGCTAGTTTCGTTCGCCAGAAAGGCAGTCTTCTCATGCACCGCCGTTTGCTCATGTTGGCGCTCGTAGCCGGGCTCGCCGTCGCCGGTTGCTCCTCTTCGCCGTCCTCCTCGGGCGACGCCACGCGCGAGATCACCCACGCGATGGGCACCACGAAGATCCCGGTCGCCCCGAAACGCGTGGTCGTCCTCGACACCGACAAGATCGACACGGCGCTCACCCTGGGCGTGACCCCGGTCGGCGCGGCCGTCGCGGGTGAGGCCAAGTCCTGGCCGACGTACTTCGGCGAGGACAAGCTCGCCGGGATCACCGAGGTCGGCACCCTGCAGGAGCCGAACCTGGAGAAGATCGCGTCGCTGAAGCCCGACCTGATTCTCGGCTCCAAGTTCCGCCAGGAGAAGTACTACGACGAGCTGGCCAAGATCGCCCCGACGGTGTTCACCGCTCAGGTCGGGTCGACCTGGAAGGAGAACTTCCTCCTCGACGGCGACGCGCTAGGCCACCAGACCGAGGCGACCGCGGCGCTGGCCGCGTACGAGAAGCGGGCCAAGGAGGTCGGCGCCAAGCTCGGCGACCCGGCGAAGATCAAGGTGTCGATCGCACGCTTCCTGGCCGACTCCATCCGCGCCTACGGCCCGACCTCGTTCTCCGGCATCGTCGTCGGCGACGCCGGCCTGGGCCGCCCCGAATTCCAGCTGCTCGCCGATAAGGAAGACAAGCGCTTCGCCGCCGTCAGCCCGGAAAAGCTGAACCTGCTCGACGGCGACGTCATCTTCGTCGCGGCGTACGGCGAGAAGGCCGCCCAGCAGCAGGCCACGGTCAGCGCCGGACCCCTGTGGCAGGGGCTGTCGGCGGTGAAGGCCGGCAAGGCGTACGTGGTCAAGGACGAGGTCTGGATGACGGGCATCGGCGTGACCGCCGCGAACAAGATCCTCGACGACCTCGCCACCCACCTCTCCGCCTGACCCTCCCGGCCCCGTCCCTTTCCGCGCGATCCCGTCCCTTTCCGCGCGATCCCGTCCCGCCCCGTCCCTTTCCGCGCGATCATGAACTAGAGGTCATGATCGATCACGTTTTCGCAGGTCGCCGATCTGGTTTCGCCATGATCGTTCCCCCGGACGGGTGATCGACTTCGGTGTCTCGCGCCGAAGTCGATCACCCGAGCCGAGGCGCCGCCTATGCGAGGAAGGCCGGCAGGGCGGCGACGATCGGGGCGTCGGCGGGCAGCCAGGGCACCTCGCCCAGCTCGTCGACGGCCAGCCACCGCAACTGCGCGTGCTCCAGCGCCTGCGGCCGGTCACCGTCCAGCAGCACCGCGGTGTAGACACGTAACACCGAACGGCCGTTGGCCATCGGCACGTCCCCGCCGACCCGCTCACCGACCTCGACGCGTACGCCGAGTTCCTCCTCGCACTCCCGGACCAGCGCGTCGATCTCAGCCTCGCCCGGCTCGACCTTGCCGCCCGGAAACTCCCATCGGCCGGCCGTCTCCGGCGGGTCCGAACGCTCGCATGCGAGCACCCGCCCGTCCTCGATGATCGCGGCTCCGACGATGATCCTCATGGGGTGATCCACTGCCACGGCGGACAGAGTGCCAGAAGAAATGGCCGTTCGGGGTACTCATCTTGTCCCTTAGCAGGCCGGAAGTCGGAAATGTGGCCGTGGACACAGCACCGCGTTTCTGGAAAGACTGTCGGTGACGAATCATTACAACGGGGCGACGGTATGGCCACAAGCCGGCAACGACGCCTGGAGGTGGGGGCCCATGGGAGCAGTCTGGCGGCGGGACCAGACGGACTACCTGACAGATGCCTTGTCGCAGCTTACGGGCTGGACACGAGACCTGCGCGGGTTGCGTCGCACGCTCACCCTCGACGACTCGCAACACCGCGAGCTCGCTGAGCACATCACGGTCTACGCGGACGCGGCCGAAGTCCGCGCACAGGTCAGGCGCCTCGACGGGCACACCCAGATCCAGTTGTGTACGCCCGACGGCGGCACCCTCACCCCGAGCGAAGTGTCCCTGGCGGCCCGGATCGAAGCCGCGTACGGCGAGATCACGAACCGCTAGATCCGCGGTCTGCCCAGACGGCCGCCAGGAGCGCGGCCAACTCGGCAGCCTCCTGGGCGTCCTCGGTCAGCAGCGCCTTCTCGGCCTGGCCGACGTAGGGATGGCCCCACCAGGTCAGATACCGCGGCGGCCCGCCGACGCAGCCGATCGAGACCGGCACGATCTCGCCGTCGGGAAGCGGCTCCGTCGAGAAGCACAGTCGCAGCATGCTCCAGAACGGGTGGAACCGGGTCAGCGTCGTCGCCTCGGCGGCCCGCACGACGTCCACACAGCCGGCCCAGCGGCCGTCCGCGTACGCGTCACTCTCCCGTGCTCGTTCCAGGGCCTCGGCCCAGGAGCCCGCCATGCGGTCAAGTGTGAGCCACTCAGACGTTGAAGCGGAACT
>JABFYB010000417.1 GCA_013361475.1 Hamadaea sp. | reverse complement strand
CGGCGTACGCGGTGTGACCAGCCCGGTCTCGTACGCGATGATCACGAGCTGAGCGCGGTCCCGCGCGTGCAGCTTCGTCATGGCTCGGTTGACGTGCGTCTTCGCGGTCACCGGGCTGATCGCCATCCGGTCGGCGATCTCGTCGTTGGACAGCCCGGTCGCCACCAGCACGACCGCTTCCCGCTCCCGGTTGGTCAGCCACTTCAGTGTCGCGTCGGCGTCCCGCCGCGGCGGCTCGGTGACGTACCGGTCGATGAGCCGCCGGGTGATCGACGGGGCCAACAGCGCGTCGCCGCGCGCCGCGACGCGTACGGCATGCAGGAAGTCCTCGGGTTCGATGTCCTTGACGAGGAAACCGGCCGCCCCCGCCCGCAGCGCGGTGAAGACGTACTCGTCGCGGCCGTAGTTGGTGAGGATGACGACGTGCACTCCGGCCAACGCCGGGTCGGCGGCGATCCGGCCGGTCACCTCGATGCCGTCCATCCCCGGCATCTGCACGTCGACGAGAGCGATGTCGGGCAGCCGTTCCCGGACGAGCGCCAGCGTCTCGATCCCGTTGCCCGCCTCGGCCACGACCTCGATGTCGTCCTCGGCCTCCAGCAGCGCCCGGAATCCACTTCGGATCAACGGCTGGTCGTCGGCGAGTAGTACGCGAATCATGCCGGCTGATCCACCGGAAGCTCGGCCTCGACGGTGAACCCGCCTTCGTCGCGGGGCTCCGCCCGCAGCCGCCCGCCGAGCGCGCTGACCCGTTCCCGCATCCCGAGCAGCCCGACACCGGGCGTCGGCGGTGCGCTCGGCAGCGCCCGCCCGTCGTCGTCGACCTGAATCGCCAGGGCGCCCGGACGATAGCCGATGCGTACCGAGGCCGTGGCGGCCCCGGCATGGCGCGCGACGTTCGTCAGCGACTCCTGCACGATCCGGTACGCCGTCCGGTCGACCGCCACCGGCAGGGTGTGCGGCTGTCCTTCGACGGTCAGCGTCGCGGCGAGCCCGCCCGTCCGGGCGCGTTCCACCAGCTCCGGCACCTGATCGAGACCGTGCGCCGACACCTTGCCGTCGTCCCGCAACGCCTCCAGTGTGGCCCGCAGTTCCCGGGCCGCCTCCCGGCCGGCCTGCTCGATCGCGACGAGTGCGTCCGGCACCGGCTCGCCCCGCTTCCGGGCGAGGTGAACGGCGACGGTCGCCTGCACGGTGATGACCGAGATCTGATGGGTCAGCGAATCGTGCAGCTCCCGCGCGATGTGCAGCCGCTCCTGGTTGGCCCGGCGCAACGCCGCCTGCTCCCGCGTACGCTCGGCTTCGTCCGCTCGGAACTCCGCCTGGCGCAGCGCTTCACCGGCGGCGAAGGCCGCGACGATCCAGGCGATCTCCAACGCCCCCCGGGAATGGGCCAACGCGGCGCTCACCGGCATGTCCGGCGTGGTGACGAGGACCGCGATCGGCATCGTGACCAGCATCAACACGGCCGCGACGACGGTGACGAGCCGGTGCCCGGCGCGGACGGCCGCGTACACGGCGAACAGGAACGCGACCACGGGCACGTCGACCCGCAGCGCCTGATACGCCAGGGCGCACAGCCCGGTCACGGCGAGGACGGCCACCGGGCGGCGACGGCGGAGCACCAGGACCAGGCCGCTGCCCACCAGCAAGACGTAGGCGAGCCCGGCGTCCTGGGTGGGATGCTCCCCGGACAGACCCGCGATCAACAAGGTCACCGCGACGCCGACCGCGATCGCCCAGTCGGTGACCCCGGCCGGCACTCGGAAACGTCGGTTGGCCATGGGCGCAGCGTAGCCGGGCGCACGGATCGCCGACGCCTGCCTGGGCAGGCCTTCGCACTACTGCGTACGCGGTAGCCGATCGCCTCACTACCGCGTACGCGGCAAGCCAACCCTCCTGCGTACGCCGGACGACGGGAACCCGCCGCGGCGGGACGCTCCAGACATGAACACTTCGACGGCGGCCGCCGTAGCGGCGTACACCTTGACGACCGGACGACTCTTCGGCACCGTGGCCGCACTCCTGGCGTTGGCCGGCGCGGTGCTGGGCGTGCTGGCGCTGATCCGCCCGGCCGCCGCCCGCCGCCGGGCGACCTTCGCGCTCGGCACCGGTCTCGCGGGCCTGGTGGTCGGCGGGTTCGTGGTCGGTCTCGCCAAGGGCGGGCCGGGCACCGGATACGGCGTCGTGGGCGGCTGGGCCGCGCTCGCGATCGGCCTGATCGCCACGGTGCTCGGCGGACTGGCGTTGTCGCGCGCCCGCTAGGCTCGGCGGGTGCCGAGATCAACCAATCCAGTGCTACCCGGGTCGAACCCCGACCCCTCGATCCTCCGGGTGGGCGACGACTACTACATCGCCACGTCGACGTTCGAGTGGTACCCGGGCGTGCGCGTCCATCACTCGCGCGACCTCGTGCACTGGCAGACGATCGGCGGCATTCTCGACGAGGCCCGGCTGCTGGACCTCACCGGCTGCCCAGACTCCGGCGGCGTCTGGGCGCCGAACCTCAGCTACGCCGACGGCCTGTTCCATCTCGTCTACAGCAACATCTCCGCGTACGCGGGCGGCTTCAGCGACGGCCCGAACTACGTCGTCACCGCGCCCGCGATCACGGGACCGTGGTCGGAGCCGGTGCTGCTGCACGCCCGCGGCTTCGACGCGTCGCTGTTCCACGACGGCGACGAGAGCTGGCTCGTCAACCTCGTGCACGACTGGCGTCCCGGGTACGGCGGCTCGGCCGGGCTGGAGGCGACCCGCTACGACCGAACCACTCGTCGCCTCGTCGGTACGCCACAACGCATCCAGCTGCCGCCGAAGGCGGGCTGGATCGAGGGGCCGAACCTGTACCGGCGCGGCGATTGGTACTACCTGATCACGGCCGACGGCGGCACCAGCTGGGAGCACCAGGTCACCGTCGCCCGGTCGCGTACGCTGACCGGCCCCTACGAACGCGATCCGAACAGCCCGCTGCTGACGGCGAAGCACCGCCCGGACTGGCCGTTGCAGAAGGCCGGGCACGGCAGCCTCGTCGAGGCGGCCGACGGCGAGTGGTGGCTGGCGTACCTGGTCGCCCGGCCCATCGGCGAGCACGGGCCGTGCGTCCTCGGTCGCGAGACGGCGCTCGCCCAGGTGGAATGGACCGCCGACGACTGGCCTGTCGTGCCGGGCGGTCTGCCGCCCCTGGCCGGGGAGGCCACGCCACCGGCCGATGAACTCGACGACTTCGACGCCGACCAGCTGAGTCCACAGTGGTCGACCTTGCGGCGGCTGCCCGACCCGAGCTGGCTGTCGCTGACCGAACGGCCCTCACACCTGCGTATCCACGGCGGCCGGTCGCCGCAGGGTCTCGTCGGGCCGAGCCTGGTCGCTCGCCGTGTCACCGAACCCAAGGCCACCTTCGAGGCCGACGTGGACTTCCGGCCGACGGCGTTTCAGCAGCTCGCGGGAGTCACCGCGTACTACAACACCCGCAACTGGCACTTCCTCCACCTGACCGCGGACGACCACGGCGACCGCGTACTCCGGGTCGCCACCCGGGACCAGGGCCGGCTCGTCGTCCACCCCGAGACGGTCGGCGTACCCGGGACCGAGCCGGTCCGGCTCCGGCTGCGCTTCGACGACGCCGAGCTGACCTGCTGGTACGCCACCACGACGGAATGGCGCCGCATCGGCCCGGCGCTCGACGCGACCGTGGTCTCCGACGAACACGTGGTCGAGTTCGACGGCGACCAGATCCGGTCGCTCGGCTTCACCGGGGCGTTCGCCGGGCTCTGGGTCTGGGATCTGACCGGGCACGGCCACCCCGCCGACTTCGACCGGAGTGCGTACACGGTGGACGTCTGACCGGCCGGCCTCAGCGCGCGGCCCGCCGTCGGAGCCGCCGCACGACCAACGCGGCGACGAGGGCGACCGCGAGGAGCGGTACGCCGACGACGAGCCAGACCCAGGTCGGCCACGGCCCTCGATCGGGGTCACCGGCAGGCCGGGTCGTCAGGTCGGGCAGCAGCCCGGCGGCGACCGTCAGCCGAAGCGTCTGGCAGGTCTGCGAACCCAGCTCACAGGTCTTCCCGGTGTCGAACCGGGTCAGGCTCGTACGCGCTCCGCCGTCGAGGGCGACCTCGGCGATCTCGTCGTCCCCGTTGTCCAGGCCGCTCGGCGCGAAGACGATCGCGTGATCACGGTCGCGCCAGCCGAGGAAGGTGTCGGTGCTGGCGTTGAGCTGCCGATGCGTGCCGGTGGCGAGGTCGACGAGGCCGTATCCGTACCAGGAGTCCACCACGTACGCGCTCGCTGTGCCGCCGTCGAGCGTCTGCCACGAATCGGTCCGCCATGTGGTGGTGGCCAGCCGAGTGCCGTCCGGTGACCACGCATTCTGCGGTGCCATCCCCCATTCGTCGGGGAGGTCGACCGGGACCGCCGAACCGCCGCCCAGGGTGATGATCGAGATCTTCCGCTTGGCCTGGATCGCGAGCCGTCGGCCGTCGGGCGAGAACGAGGCGGCCACCACGGGCTGGTAGCCCGGCACCGCGGTGACCGTGCCAGTCGTCAGGTCTACGACGGACAACGTGCCGAGCTGGGCGTTCTGAAACTCGATGCTGTTCCCCGCGCTCATGTCCTCCGGCAACGGCGCCGACGAGTACGCCACCTGCCGGCCGTCCGGCGAGACCGCCAGCAGCACGACGCCCGACGCCTCCGGCAACCGCACCTCGCGTACCTTGCCGGTGGTGAGGTCCAGCAGGGTCAGCGCGGTGGTGGCCCGCGCGTCCTCGGCGAGGATCACCGTGCGGCCGTCCGGCGACAGCAGCCACTGGCGACGCTCCGCGACCGCGCCGAGCTGCCGATAGACGTCGCCGTCGGCGCTCAGCGCGAGCGACTGCCACTCGTTGAACAGCTCCCCGCTGCCGTACTCGTAGATCATGAGCGCTCGGCCGGGCGGGCTCGCCGCGACCTCGCCGGTCAGCCGCGAGTAGGGCGCGATGCGATCCGGGATGGTCGGCGTACCGGAGTGGCGATCGGCGGGCGGCAAGCTAGTCGCATGTGGACGGACGACCGCGGTCAGCCCGAGCGCGATCAGGACGACGGCCGCAGCCGCGAGCATCGTCACCAGGCGGCGCTGCCGGACCGACCGGCGGGCCCGGCTCAGCAACGCCGGAAGGTAATCCGGCGGCAGGTCAGGCTGCCCGCTCAGATCCGACTCGGCGAACAGGGTGGTGAGCTGCTGATCGTTCACCGGGTCTCCTTCGCGTACTCGGGGAGGAGCCGGCGCAGCGCCGTGATCGCGTACGACGTCTGACTCTTGACCGTGCCCGGCGAACACCCCAGGGTGGCGGCGGTCTCGGCCACGTCGAGCCCCTCCCAGTAACGCAACACGAGCACCGCGCGCTGACCGGGCGACAGACGGGCGAGCGCGGCCCGAAGATCGACTGTGAGGTTCACGGCCAGATCCGGCCCGGGATTCCCGGCGGACGGCTCCGGCGGGTCGCCGAACGGCCGCACGTGCCGGGACCACCAGCCGCGGCGCTGGTCCAGGAAGACGTTCACCAGCGTCCGGCGGACGTAGGCGTCGGGCGAGTCGGCCGCGCTGACCCGGCGCCAGTGCCGGTACAGGCGGATGAGCGCGGCCTGCACCAGATCGTGCGCCTCGTGCCAGTCGCCGCACAGGTGGTACGCAGTCCGCTGCAGCGCCGGCACCCGGGCCTGCACGAACTGCGCGTACCCGCGTTCGTCGTCCTCGCGCATCCGACTCCCTCCGTCAAGAGTCAGACTGAGGCATCGCGGTCCCCGGTTGTGGCCGCGGCCCGGATCATTTCGCGGCGGTGTGCCGCCGGATCGCCGGTACGACGACCTCCCAAGTGGCCGGTGGTGGGACCTGGTGGCCGACCCCGTCGAGGACAAGCAGCGTCGCACCCGGAATCTCGGCCGCGAGCGCGGCGCCGTGCTCGACCGGGAACATCGGGTCGGCACTGCCGTGGACGACCAGCGTCGGCGCCGTCACCGTGCCCAGGTCACGACGCACATCATCGTCCTCGTCCTCGGCGGCGATCACGATCCAGTGGTTCTTGGCGCTCGCCTCCAGATCGGTCGTCCGATCGAAGACGCGCCCGGCGACCCGGCGGGTGTGCTCGGTGTCGAACGACGCCGGCCCGGCGTACAACTCCTCCTGCGCCAGGAAGTACTCCACCACGGACGCCCGGTCGGACCAGGTCGGATCCGGCAGCGAGACCCCGCTCAACCGCGCCGCCATCGGCGGCAGCGGCACGCGCGGATCGCGCCGGGCGATGGGGCTGGTGGAGATCAGCGTCAGCGAGGCCACCTGGGCCGGGTGACGGAGGACGAGATCCTGGGCGAGCCCGCCGCCCATGGACACCCCGACGACATGCGCCCGGCCGCCGGCCAGCCGGTCGATCAGGGCCGAGGCGTCTTCCAGCAGGTCCCGGCTGGTGTAGCCGGGCTTGCCCACCGGGTACGCCGCCGACCGCCCGGTGTCGCGATGGTCGTACCGGATGACGTGCCGTCCGCCTTGGCCGTCCGCCTCGTCCCCCGACGGCCGGCCTTCCACCTCCATGGACAGCCGGCGGCAGAACTCGTCGTCCCACCAGTCCATCGAGCTGGACGCGCCGCCGATGAGCAGGATCGACGGGTCGGCCGCGTCGCCGAACTCCTCGACGCACAGCTGAACGTCACCGATGGTGATCAGCTTCTCCCCCATAGCCCGACCCTAGCCGGATTTCAGACGAGGGTCGCGCCGCCGGCGATGTCGAGCACCACCCCGCTGATCCAGCCGGACTCCTCGGAGGCGAGGAACAACGCCGCGCGCGACACATCGTCCACCGTGCCGAGCCGGCGGATCGGGTGCATGTCGATGAGCTGCTGCCGCTGCTCGCCCTGGATCCACTTCTCGTTCGTCTCGGTCAGGATCGTCTCGGGGGCGATGCAGTTGGCCCGAATCCCGGCCGGCCCCACCTGCGCCGCCAGGTCCTGCGTGAAGATTTGCACACCCGCCTTCGCCGCCCCGTACGCGACCAGCGTGCGCGCGCTCGCGCGCCGTCCGGCGGCCGACGACAACGTGAGGATGACCCCGGACCCTCGGCTCTTCATGTCCGGCAGGAAGCACTTGACCGTCAGAAACGTCGAGGTGAGATTACGTTCGACGTCGGCACGCCAGTCCTCCTCGTCGATCTCCTCGATCGGCGTCGGGCGGCTGGAGCTGCTCCCGGCGCTCGTGACGAGCACGTCGACCGCGCCGAACTCGGCGGTGATCCGGTCCCGCATGGCGGCCAGATCGGCCGATCGGGTGACGTCACCGGTCACCGCCAACGCGGAAGCGCCGGCCGCCTCGACCCGGCGGCGTACGCCGTCCAGCGCGACCTCGTCGCGCCCGTGCACCACGACTCGCGCGCCCACCTCGGCGAACGCGACCGCCACGGCCGCACCGATGCCTCGTGAGCTGCCTGTGACGAGAACGACCCGGTCGCGTAGATCCTCGTACATGTCACCACCTCCGCCCTCGGTTCTACCCGAAGCGGCGGCGACGCGCGGCCCAGTTGTGCGCTAACGCGGGGCCGACGCACCCGGGTCCGCGACCGGAGCGGTCGACGCCGACCTCGGTGCGGGAACCGGCCAGGCCTTCGCCGCTCGATCGGCCCGCCCGGACGCGGGAGCGCTGTCGGTCTCGGCGAGGAATGCCCCCAGGACGTCGGCGGTGCCCTGCTCGTTGTCCAGCCAGGGCAGGTGACCGGCGGCGCCCGCGTAGATCGCCGGTCCGCTGATCACGTCGGCGATCGTGCCGAGCGTTTCCAGCCGCGCCAGCGGGTCACGTTCGCCCAGCAGCAGGCAGATCGGTTGGGCCAGCCGCCCGAGGTCGGTCGCGCCGAAGCCGCCGCTGCCGCTCGTCGCCCGGGACAGGGTCCCGAAGGCGGTCTCGTACTCGGGTTGGGCGGATACCGCCTCGGTCAGCTCGGCCCAGCCGTCCGGCAGCCGATCCGCGGCATGCCCGAGCCGGGTCCACAGGTCTCGGGACACCCCGCTCCGGCGACCGATCAGCGGCCGGCCGGTGAGCTTCCGCTGGGTCAGCACCGGCGTCCCGGCGGTGCACGCGGGGGCGCCGAGCAACGCGATCGCGCGTACGCACTCCGCCCGGTCGGCGGCGGTCCACAGCGCCCACAGTCCGCCCACACCGTTCCCAGCGAGGGCGACGGCGTCGAGTCCCAGCGCGGAAACCACGCCGTGCACGAAGCCGACGGCGAACCCGCGCAGGTAGGAGACGGTGCGGTAGTCCGTCGGCTCGGCCTGGCCGAAGCCGGGCAGGTCCACGGCGAGCACCCGATGCCCGTCGAGCCGGGCCATGAGCGGCAGCCACACCGAGGCCGCCGTGCCGAGGTCGTGCAGGAGCAGCACGGCCGGCCCCGATCCGGACTCGAGCACGCGGGTCCGGCCGCCGAAACCGGGTATCTCGACGAGGTATTCGACAGGGGTCACACCGCAGGCGACGGCGACGCGCCCCTCCGCGTCTGCCAGCGTGTTCATCCGTCCACGGTATGCCCGGACACCCACTCCGCGCTTCCGGGAATACCCTACAAAGGCACCGAATGTGTCACGACTGAGCGCAGACCGTCCACGATCGAGGGACGGTGACCCGCTCCCATCATCAGGTGACCCGCGCCCATCATCAGCGGTCGGCCTCCCGACGCCAAGTAGACACTGTCTACGCCCCCGTGGTAGACAGTGTCTATGCATGACAACCTGCCGGATCGGCTGGTCCAGGCCGGCGTGGCGCTGCTGCGCCAGGAGGGTGTCGAGGCGCTCTCCTTGCGAGAGATCGCCCGTCGCGCCGGAGTCTCCCACGGCGCTCCCCGGCGCTACTTTCCGACCCACCAGCGGCTGCTCGGCGCGATCGCGCGCGAGGGCTATCGGGAGTTCGACCGCCGGATCAGCACGGTGGCCGCCGCCGGTGGGGACCCAGCCGAGCAGCTGCTTCAGATCGGCCGGGTCTACGTGGCCTTCGCCGAGTCCGACCGCGGCATGTTCGAGCTGATGTTCCGGCACGACCTGCTGCGGGGCAACGAGATCGGGCTGCGGCAGGACAGCCTCGCCCTCTTCGACGTCCTCGTCCGCCTCGCCGAGCGGGCGGGCGCCCAACCGGCCCGGCGACGGGCGGCCGCGCTCTGGGCCAACCTCCAGGGCATCGCCCAGCTGCATCTGTGGGGCAGCCTCGAGCTGGCCGCCGGCTCCGACGACGTCGACGGGTTGCTGCGTACGGCGATCGACGCGCACCTGGGCCGGACCGATTCCAGCACTGAACGCGGCGAAGTTCGGACGGGAGCCTGACGTGCTGCTGCAATCCGCCGTACGCCCCGTCGCGACCGCTCTGCTCCGGCTCGCGTTCTGGCCGACCGTGGAGGGCCGGGAGAACGTGCCGCGCCGCGGTCCGGTGATCTTCGCGGTCAACCACGTCTCGGCCTTGGACAGCTTCCTGATCTCGCCGTTGTCGCCGCGACGGGTGTCGTTCATGGCCAAGAGCGAGTATTACGAACGCCCCGGCGTCACCGGCCGGCTGCTGCGCAACGTGATGCTCGGGATCGACGCGATCCCCGTCAGCCGGACGCAGTCCCGCGCCGCGCTCGGCTCGCTCGACGCCGCCCGCGCGCTCCTCGCCAAGGGCGGCGCCTTCGGCATCCACCCCGAGGGCAGCCGGTCCCGCGACGGACGGCTCTACCGTGGGCGTACCGGGGTCGCGTGGCTGGCGCTCGAGACCGGCGCGCCGGTCGTGCCGGTGGCGGTCCTCGGCACCGCGCGCATCCTGCCGGTCGGCGCGCGGATTCCCCGGTTCGGCCGGGTCACCGTCCGATTCGGGCAGCCGCTCTACTTCGACGGCTCCGAGGGCAGGACCGCGAACCAGGCTCGGCGCTCGGTCACCGACGACATCATGGACGCGATCGCGAAGCTGTCCGGTCAGGAGCGCGTGCCGGCGTACCTGCCGACAGACTGAATCGCGACATCTACATTGACGCACATCTGTCTTTTATATAGATGTGCTTTCATGAAGCGCACACTGTTCCGGCTGGCCGCCACCGTGGCCGCCACGCTCGCACTCGTCACCGTCAGCACCGCGCCGAGCCAGGCCGCGGTCCCCGACCGCAAGGGCTGGGTGCTCTACAACGCTCCCGGCGCCGGCACCGTCGCGTCGGGCACCTGGCCGGCCGCCACGACCGTCATCCCGCTCGCCCCGGCAGGTCGCTACCAGGTGGTCTTCCCCGGCCAGGCGGCGGCCGGCGGCGTCGTCCACGTCACGGCCATCAATACGGTGCCGCACTGGTGCCAGGTCGAGGCGTGGGGCGTCTCGGCCGCCGACGAGATCGTCATCCTGCGCTGCTACAAGGCGGGCGGGTTCCTCGACCCCACCAGCTTCAGCGCGTTCTTCACCAGCTCGTCGGGCCTCGGGGCGTTCGGACCCTATGGGTACGCCTTCAGCAGCGCCACGGGCACGGTGCTCAATCAGTACAACTCGTCGGGGGCGGCGAACACGGTGACCCCGGGACCCGTCGGGCAGTACTTCGTCAAGTTCCCCGGCCTGGTCACCGGGGGCCCGCTCGACGGCAGTCTCCAGGCGACCGCCGTCAACTCCGGCACCGGCGCCCGCTGCAAGATCGCCAAGTGGTCGTCCACCGCGGCCGGCCAGGACGTGCTGGTCTACTGCTTCAACGCGGCCGGCGCCTTCATGAACACGGCGTTCACCGTGACGTACCAGTACAAGGTGTCGCTCTACGGCGCGTCCATCCCGCCGAAGTACTTCGGGTACGTGCTGAACATGCCGCCGGTCGGCCCGCCGACGACGAACTTCAACTCGATCGCCGGGCTGAGCGCGAACACGATCGTCTCGGCCGGGGCCGGGCTGTCCCTGGTGACCTTCCCGCGGATCGGGTTCACGCCGAACACCGTGCAGGTCACCGCGTACGGGCCGACGCCGGACTTCTGCGGGCTGAACACCTTCTGGGGCAACTTCGGCCCCGGACCGGACATCGTCGTCCGCGACGTCAACTGCTTCACCTCAGCCGGTGCGCCGTCCAGCAACGGATTCCTGGTCAGCGCCAGCTCGATCCTCTGATCGTCGGTGCGTGCACGGCGACCCAAGGGCCGTGCACGCACCCTCACGGCGATCACTCAGCGGGCGAGCGCGATGGAGTGCCCGAAGGTGGTCGGGTCTCGGAGCACTCGCAGCATCTCGGCCGCGACCTCGGCTCGCGGGGTGAACATGCCGAGCGGCAGATTCCGGTCGAGCCGGCGGCGTACGCGGCCGGTGGCGGGCTTGTCGGTCAACCGGGAGGGCCGCAGGATCGTCCAGTCCAGTCCGCTGGCCCGCACGACCTCCTCCGCGCGCACGAGATCGGCCC
Organism: Hamadaea sp.; assembly: GCA_013361475.1. Classification (GTDB taxonomy): domain Bacteria; phylum Actinomycetota; class Actinomycetes; order Mycobacteriales; family Micromonosporaceae; genus Hamadaea. The sequence goes on along the minus strand of JABFYB010000417.1, from coordinate 13,178 downwards.
AACCCTCGCGCAGCACCCGGCGCAGGATCGGCTTGACGGCGTACCGGGTCAGCGGATCGTCGCCACTGTCCACATAGGGCCCAGACGCCGAGACGACGATCAGACGGCGTACGCCGGTCTCTCGCATCGCCCAGCGGAACGCGGCGGCGGCGTCGCTGCACACGGTGGTGGGGCCGCCCGGTCGCGGGCCGACCGCCGAGAGGACGGCGTCCCGCCCCTTGATCGCGGGCGCGATCGCCTCGCCGTCGAAGACGTCGGCGACCACGGTGTCCAGCCGGTCACCTCGGATGGGCAGCCGGCTCGGGTCCCGGACGACCGCCGTGACCTCGTGTCCCTCGACGAGCGCCCGCTTCACGAGTTCCTGGCCGATCCGCCCGGTGGCGCCGAACACGGTGATTCTCATGGCTTCTCCCCAGCTGGTTAGTGAGCACTTACTAACCACTATGATGGTTAGTGAACACTCACCTGTCAAACCCGATCCCTAGGAGGCGCCGTGGCCCAGACCCGGGACGTGATCCTCGACGCGGCGCTGACCGTGATCCGCGAGCGCGGCCTCGGCAAGGCCACCACCAAGGCGATCGCCCAGGAGGCCGGATTCTCCGAAGCCGCGCTCTACAAGCACTTCGCCGACAAGGAGGAGATCTTCCTCGGCGTCCTGCAGGAGCGGTCGCCCGGCTTTCCGCCCCTGCACGCCGCGCTGGCAGCCAAGCCCGGCAGCGGGACGGTCGAGGGCAACCTGATCGCTATCGCGACCGCGGCGATGGCGTTCTACCACGAGAACTTTCCGCTGCTGGGCTCGATCTTCGCCGAACGCCGAGTGTTCGAGACGCACCGCGCGCGGCTGAGCCAGAAGGGCGCCGGCCCGCACAAGGTGAACCAGGTCGTCGCCGGTTACCTCTCGGGCGAGCAGCAGGCGGGCCGCGTACGCGCCGACGCCGACGTGGCCGCCGCGGCCGACCTGCTCATGGGCTGCTGCTTCCAGCACGCCTTCCTCTGCCACTACCAGGGACGCCCGGTCGATCGGGCCGCCGCCGAGCGATACGTGCGAACTCTCCTGCCCGGACTCGGCTGAGCGGCGGCTCAGAACTCCTCCCAGGTGCGCGTACCGTGATCGGCGCCGGCGAGGGCCAGGTTGCCCCCACTCCGGTACGCCTTCCCGGCCGCGCCGGGGATCCGCACCGGCAGCAGCAGCCGCCGCTTCCCGGTCGCCCGCAGATGCCCGGTGATCAGGTCCCGCAGGTCATAGACCTTCGGCCCGGCCAGGTCCGGCACGAGTCCGGCCGGCTCGCCGAGGGCCAGTTCCACGAGGCGGTCGGCCACGTCGCGGGCGTCCACCGGCTCGAAGCGCAGCCCGCCCGGCACCGGCACGATCGGCGACTTCGTCATGCCCGCCAGCGTCTTGCGGACCAGGTCGTGGAACTGGGCGGCGCGCAGAGTCGTCCACGGTACGCCCGACTCCGCGACCGCCCGCTCGGCCGCCTCCTTCATCCGCAGCCAGGCCAGCGGCACCCGGCCCACTCCGATCACCGAGATGTAGACCAGATGGCGTACGCCCGCCTCCCGCGCCGCCGCGACCAGGTTGCGCGTGGCCACGTCGTCGCCCTTCTGCCCGCCGGCCAGGTGCAGGACGATGTCCACCCCGTCGACGGCCGCCGCCACTCCCTCGCCGGTGATCAGATCGGCGACCACGTCGCCGTGGGCCGCGTCCCGGCTCAGCACCCGCACCTTCGCCCCGGTCTCCCGCAGCCGGGGCACCACCTGGCGGCCCAGCGTTCCCGTACCCCCGGTGACCAGAATCGTCGTCATGATCGGCTCCTGTCTGCTTCGCTCATCGCGTCGTCAACCCACTGACGAGACGCGGCGCGCGAATGTGACAGGTCCTCCGGAATTTCTTCCGGAGGACCTGTCGCCGATCAGTCTCAGACTCAGGTTCCGCCCTCAGACCTCGATCGAGATCTCGTATACCTCGGAGGCGGCGTGACCCGCCTTCTCGTGCACGCGCATCACCGCCCCCTTGTCCGGCCCGGTCGACAGGCAGAACGCCTTGCCGGAGACCGGGTCGAGCCATGCCTTCTCGAAGTGGACCATCTCGTCGCCCTCGATCGCGAGGTCGGCTTCGTGCGCCTTGCGTAGGTCGTCCGCGGTGGCGTTGACGAACCCTTCGTGCACGTCCATGAACGTGGGCATCCGTCTCCCCCTTCTTGGATTCTGCGGCGAGTGCCGCCGGTGGTTACCGCGTACGCCTTCAGCATGCGCTCAGTCGAGGGGTTTGAGCTCGCCTTTCAGCACAATCAGCCCGACGCCGTACCGGGCGTCGAAGTCGCGCTGCTGCGCCTCGGTGGCCAGGAACAATCGGACGTTGACCGTCTCGGTGACCGGATCCGGGCTGCTTCCGGTCACACCCGGCGTTGTGACGATCTGGTCCTGAATCGCCAGCAGCTCCTTCTCCGTATGCCGGGCCGGCAGGACGCACAGCTTGCCCCCGAACAGCTCGCGGAACTCCTTCTCGTGCTCGGCGAGGTTCTTGGTGAACCGCACGTTGACGATCAACCGGCTCGGATCGTTGTGCGGGGTCGGGTCGGCGGTGGCGGCCGGCTCGTCGATCCACAATCCGGCATAGTCCGGGGACTTCTGCGCGACGGCGATCGCGGCCTCCATCGCGTCGCTCGAGACCTTGGCCGGGTCGACGACCTTCCAGCCCTCGGCGGGCGGCGCGCACAGCGTCGGGAAGGCGGCGGGGCCGGTGGGCGGGGTCTCCCGGACGGGTGGCCGCGGCGGCTCGGTCAGCGTGAACTTCTCGTTCTCGTACGTGCCGACGAGCTGATATTCACCCCACTTCGTCTGGAGCGCCGACTCGTACTGGAGTCCGTCCCACGTCCAGCCGACGACCTCCGGACCCCCGCACTGGGGCGGCAGCGACTCCGCCAGCGCACGGCAGAGCTGGGGACCGTGCTGCTCGCTCGCCAACACGTACGCCGTCACCTGGAACCGGCCGTGATAGCCGTCGCGGACCAGGTTCTCCGGGGCCGGCGGGCTGATCGAGACGCCCGGCGACGGAGCCGCCACGCCGTCGGCCATCGGTTTCGCACACCCGGCCGCCGCCAGCGGCAGCGCCAGCAGCGAGAGCATGAGCACGGATAGCTTCATTCCGGTGGGACGCGGCCGTCGCGCCGCCGGTTCCGCTCCGCATCTCCGTCAGATTGCGCGGTTCGGATGTCGAAATCGCCCAGCCTGGCTACGACTCAGCTATAGCGGGGCCGCGCTCGGCTCCGTGCTCGATGCCGCCCGCCGAAGGCGCCGGGTCGGCACCGCCCGAGAAGCAGGAGCCGCCATGCTGAGGTGCAGCGTTGTCATACCGACCTACAACCGGGAACGCCTGCTGCGATTCACCTTGCGGGCGCTGGCCCGCCAAACTCTGCCCCCGGATCAGTTCGAGGTGCTGATCTGCGACGACGGATCGACCGACCAGACCCGCGCGGTGGCCGAGAGCTTCGCCGACGTGCTCACCATCCGCTACTTCCACCAGGAGAAGCGGGACGGCTTCGGCGCCTCGTCCGCCCGGAACCTCGGCATCGCGCAGGCCGCCGCCGACGTCTGCGTCCTGCTGGACTGTGGCGTACTGCCCGAGTCGGGCTGCCTGCAGGCCCATGTGGACTCACACGAAGCCGCGCCGGGTCCGCTCGCGCTCGTCGGCTACGTCTACTGCCTCATGATCGACGCCGACCCCGAAGGCGCCGCCGAGATGGACCAGCTGCTCGACTACGACGACGCCGACCGGTCGATCGCCCTGCTCCGGGAGAACGGGCGGTGGCCCGACATCCGCGATCAGTACTACGCCAAATACGGCGACGACTTCGGCCGGCAGCCCGCTCCCTGGGCCATCTACTGGACCTGCAACGTCTCGGCCCCCACCGCGTTGCTACGCGAGGTGGGAATGTTCGACGAGAGCCTGCACGCCTGGGGCGGCGAGGACATGGACCTCGGCTACCGGTTGCACCGGGCCGGCGCGTACTTCGCGGTCAACCGAGCCGCAGCGGGCCTGCACGTGCCGCACGAGCGCGAGTCGAAGCAGGGCGAGCGGCGGAACTACGAGTACCTGGCGGCCAAGTACAACACCCCGATCACTGGACTGCTCCGCGAGTTCGCGAGCCTGGCCGTCCACCCGTTCAACATCAACGACGTCATCCGCGACCGCGGCCTGCCGAGCTGCGACGAGTTCGACGGGCGGGTCACAGCCCGATGAGCCCGACGAACTGGCTGGCGCAGCGGATCACCGAACGCTGGAAGATCGTCCGGCTCGCCGGCCGGGCCGGACCCGGGCTCGTGGCCGGACTTCTGCTGATCAACCTCGCCCTGGGCGTACTGCCGGTGCTGTTCGTCGTGGCCACGGGCGTCGTCATCGGCCGCGTGCCCGCCGCCGTCCAGGCCGGGGTCCCATCGTCGGAGTGGACGGGCCTGCTGAAGGTGTTCCTGCTCGGTGCGGCCGCGTTCGTGGCGCAGCAACTGCTCGCGCCGATCGTGACGCTGCTGCGGGAACTGGCCGCGCGCCGGGTCGACGGGCTGCTGCTCGAGGACCTGATGGCCGCCTCGCTGCGCAGCCCCGGCATCAGCGCGCTGGAGGACCAGGACACCCTCGACGACCTGCGTAACGCCGCCCGGCAACTGGAGTTCGGCTTCCAGAGTCCCGGCCAGGCGGTCCCCGGGTTGTTCGCGCTCGTCGCCCGCTACACGGCGCTGCTGGGCTTCGCGATCGTCGTCGGCGTCGTGTTCTCCTGGCTCGCCGCCGCCGCGCTGGTGACCGCCGTGCTCGTGTTCCGCTACTGCCAGCGCGGGGGTCTACGCAAGTACGTCAAGGTCCGGTTCGACACCGTCGGGGCCCACCGCAAGCTCGACTACGTCCGCGGGCTCGCCGTCGACAGTGGAGCGGGCAAGGAGATCCGGGTCTTCGGGCTGCTCGTCTGGCTGCGGCAACAGTTGCGCGAGGCGTACGACTTGTTGCTCCGGGATGTGCGGGCCGCGCGCCGGCGGGTCTACCTCTGGCCGTTCATCTGGGCGACGCTCTGGGGTCTCGCGGTGTCGGTCGCGGTCTTCGCGACCTTCGGCACGACCGCGGTCGGCGGCCTGTCCCTCACCGAGTTCGTGCTGGTGGTCCAGTCGATTCTCGGCGCGCTCCGGCTGTCGGAGTACTACGCCGAGGCCGACTCGCAGACCTGCGTGGGGATGTACGGATACGAGGCGCTGCAACGGTTCACCGACCGGATCGACGCCGCCGCTCCCCCGGCGGCGGTACGCGCCGCGCCCGCGCCGATCTCGGAGATCCGCTTCGAGAACGTCACCTTCCACTATCCGGGGCAGGCCACGCCGGTACTCGACGGGCTGACCTTGACCATCCCCATCGGACAGTGCACGGCGCTCGTCGGGCTCAACGGGGCGGGCAAGACGACCGTCGTCAAGCTGCTCGCCCGGCTCTACGAGCCGACCGGCGGGGCGATCCTCGCCGACGGGATCGACATCCGCGCGTACGCCCACGACGAGTGGCGGGCCCGCCTCGGCGTCATCTTCCAGGAGTTCGCCCGGTTCGAAGCCTCGATCGCCGACAACATCGGGTTCGGGTCCGTCGCCGCCAAGGGCGACCGGGACGGCGTACGCCAAGCCGCCGAGGCGATCGGACTGGGCGACACGATCGCCGCTCTCCCGAACGGGCTCGACACTCCCCTGGCCCGGCACCTGTCCGGCGGCGTCGACCTGTCCGGTGGGCAGTGGCAGCGCGTCGCACTGGCTCGCGCCCTGTTCGCGTTGCGCCATGGCACCACGGTCGTGATCCTCGACGAGCCGACCGCCAGTCTCGACGTACGCGCCGAGGCGCAGTTCTTCGACGAGTTCGCCGCCCTGACCCAGGGGGCGACGACGCTGCTGATCTCGCACCGGTTCTCCACGGTTCGCCGAGCCGACCAGATCGTGGTGCTCGATGGAGGCTCCGTGCTGGAGCAGGGTACGCACGAGGAGCTGATGGCCCTCGACGGCCGGTACGCCGGCCTGTTCAGCCTGCAAGCCGACCGGTTCGTGGACGCCACGACCGGAGTTCCGACCGACACGGAGGTGGCGGCATGATCGAGGCATTGGCGGCCTCCTGGCGCATCTTGCGGACGGCGTGGCGGCTGGATCGCCGGCGGGCGGCCACCGCAGTCGTCCTGATGCTGGGCGGTGCGGCCGCCGCACCGCTGATGGCGTACGCCCTCGGCCGGATGACCAACGCGCTGGCCGACCGCGACGGAGGTGCGGCCGCGGTCGCCGGCGCCGTCGCCGGTGTCCTGGCGATCGCGATGCTGACCTTCTCCCACTTCGCGCACATCGCCTACTTCGAGCTGGCGGAGATGGCCGAGGAGGACTTCGACGCCCAGCTCATGGAGGTCTCGAACGGCACGCCCGGGATCGGGCACCACGAGCGGGCCGAGCAGGCCGACGCGATCACCGTCCTGCGACAGGAGGGCCGCCAGTTCGAGAACGCCATGGACGCCCTGATGAACGGGGTCGGACTGGTGGTCGCGATGGCCATCACGGCGGTGCTGCTCGTCCGGGTCGATCCGTTGCTGCTCCTGCTGCCGGTGGCGGCGCTGCCACCGTTGATCGCCGGACGGCTGGCCGAGCGGTCCCGCGATCGGGCGCGTACGCAGACCGCCGAGTCCACGCGGGTGGCGCTCAACCTGTTCCACCTGTCGACCTCGGTCACCGTCGCCGGGGAGTTGCGTGTCTTCCGGCTCGGCCGGGAACTCCTGGACCGGCATCGGCGGCACTGGTCGGCCGCGACGAAAGGCTTGGCACGCGGGCATTTCCTCGCGACCGTGGTCCACACGGTCGGGCAGCTCGTGTTCGCGGTCTCCTACATCGCCGCCGTCCTCCTCGTGATCCGCCAGGCGATCGCCGGCCACGGCTCGATCGGCGACGTCGTCCTGGTGATCGTGCTCGCGGTGCAGGTGAACCAGCAGGTGGCGCTGGCCGTCAGCCTGATGGAGACGCTGCAGCGGATGGGCAGCGCGTACCAGCGGCTGCGGACGCTCCGAGAGCAGGTCGCCCCAGCATCGGCAGAGCCGGCTCGGGAGGCACCGCCGGAACGGTTCGCGCATGGCATCACGTTGCGCGACGTGTCGTTCCGCTACCCGGGCGCGGACCGGCCGGCGCTCCGCGACGTCACCCTCACGCTGCCGGCCGGCTCGCGGGTCGCGATCGTCGGGGAGAACGGGGCTGGCAAGACGACCCTCGTCAAACTGCTCTGTGGCTTCTATCCGCTGTCGTCCGGGCAGGTGCTGCTGGACGACGTCGATCTCGCGAACGTGCCGGTCCAGACCTGGCGGCAGCGGATCTCCGTCGGTTTCCAGGACTTCGCCCGCTACGAGTTCGACGCCCGGCATACCGTCGGCGTCGGGGATCTGCCGCACCTCGGCTCGGACGAGCACCTGCTCGACGCGCTGGACCGCGCCCAGGCCATCCCGGTGATCGATCACCTGCCCGACGGCTTGGCGACCCAGCTGGGTCGCAGTTGGACGGACGGGGCCGAGTTGTCCGGCGGCCAGTGGCAACGGCTGGCGCTCGGCCGGGCGATGATGCGTACGCAGCCGCTGCTGCTGGTGCTCGACGAACCGGCGTCGGCGCTGGACCCGGCGGCCGAGCACGCGCTGTTCGAGCGGTTCGCCGATCAGGCCGGCCGGGTGGCCCGGGAGTCGGGGGCGATCACGTTGTTCGTGTCGCACCGCTTCTCCACGGTACGCATGGCCGACCTGATCATCGTGGTGCGGGACGGCGAGGTGGCGGAGGTCGGCGACCACGACACCCTCATGGCGAACCAGGGTCTCTACGCGGAGCTGTTCGACCTGCAGGCGCAGGCCTACAGCTGACCTACTCGGCCGCCGGGGCGTGCAGCACTTCGACCCGGCGGCCGATCCGCCCGGCCTCCGCGAGGATGTGGTCGGACCAGGTCGGCCACAACCCGGTCAACCGCGAGGTCACGAGGACCCGGTCGACCGACTGATCCGGCAGCACCGTACGCACCCCGACGGCGTGCGACGCGGTGTGCGGCGTACCCCGGGTCGCCTTCTCGAGCAGCTCGGCGTCGAAGTCGACGACGACCGCCGGGGGCAGTCCCGGCGGCAACGTCCCACCGGCACCGAAGATGGCGATCCGCTCATCCGCGCCGACGTCGGCCACCGCGCGAGCCACCTCGTCGGACACGTCGATCGTCGCCGCCTGCTCGGTCCAGCGGCCGAGCTCCAGCCAGGTCTCCTCCCAGCGCCAGTATTCGTTCACCGCGCACAGGACATAGCCGATCTCGATCACCGGTTCCGGGTACGCCACCAGGAACTTCGCCATGTTGGCGACCATCTGCGGCCAGCGGGCCGACATGTCCCGCTCGTGCGGCCACTCGATGACCCAGGCGTCCATCGCGAACCGGAAGGGCACGCCCAGCCGGTGCGCCTTGAACCCGATCTCCAGGTCCTCGCAGCCCCATTCGGTCATGTCCTCGTTGAACCCGCCCACCTGCCGGAACACCTCGGCCGGCAGCGAGATGTTCAGGCCGAAGACGAGTTGCCACGGCAATGGCATGGCGTTCATCTCGAAGTCCCAGGTCACCAGGGCTTCATGACGGACGTCGCGGAACGCCGGCTCGTCCCGATAGCGTGCCAGCACCGCTTCGGGCGTCTCGACGGCCAAGCGCGTATACAGATCCTCGATCGGCGGGAACCGAGGGTCGTAGCCCCAGGCGTACCCGCAGACGAAGAGCGGTTCGCCCGTCTGGTGCAGCGCCAAGTGCCGTTCCACGAGGTCCGCGGAGATCATCACCCCCGAGTCGAGGAAGATGAGCAGGTCGGCCTCGGCGAGTTTCGCGCCCTCGTTGCGCGCCCGGCTGACCCGGTCGCCGACGTCCTCCTGGAAGAAGTACTTCAGCCGGAGCCGATCGTGGAACCCCGCGACGACCTCGGCGGTGTCGTCGGCGGATCCGTCGTCGGCCACGACGACCTCGAACTCCGCCTTCGGGAGGGTCTGCCGAGCCAGCTGCTCCAGCATGAGGCGCAGCAGCGCCGCTCGGTTGTAGGTGGGAATGACGACGGACACCTTCGGCGTTCCGATAGCGTCGATCATGGCTAGCCCCTCGTCAGGTGGCCAAGGACGCCGTTGTCCTCGCGCGTGTCTGCCAGATGCGACCCAGTATCTCCCGGAAGATTGCCGAAAGTCGCATCGAAAGTGCTCACTTTTAGCGCCGATAGTTTTCGGCATCGCGACCTCGCTCGCTGCGCTTGACGCAACCAGTCGGTTGCTATACCGTCGAAGGCAACCGAGTAGTTGCGATACTATTCGCGACGTCGAAGGAGAACAGTCATGGCATTTCCCGACCGCATCGAGCGGACCCTTGAGCTGAAGCACGCCCCGGAGCGCGTCTGGCAGGCGCTGACCACGGCCGAGGGCCTCGGCACCTGGTTCGGCCAGCGGGCCGAGGTGGATCTCCGGGTCGGCGGCCAGGCCAAGCTCACCTGGGACAGCGGCGACGTCGCCACGCTCACCATCGAGCGCGTCGAGCCGCCGCACGTCTTCGGCTACACCTGGATGATCTACGGCCTGCCCGCCGACGACCCGCGCCGCACCTACGTCGAGTTCACCTTGGAGCCGAGCGGCTCCGGCACTACCCTGACCATGGTGGAGACCGGATTCGCACAACTCCCCGACGGCGAGTACAAGAAGGCGTACTCGGCCAACAACGAGGGGTGGACCAACGAACTCGGCGAGCTCGTCGCGTACCTCGATGGAAACCACTGACCTGGAGGCGGTGGCGCAAGAGGTCTTCACCGCCCTGGCCGACCCGAGCCGGCGAGGCATCCTCGCCACACTCGCGTCCCACGGCCCGGCCACCGCGACCGACCTGGCCGCGCGCCTGCCGATCACCCGGCAGGCCATCGCCAAACACCTCGGCCTCCTCGCCGAGGCCGGCCTGGTCGTCGCCGAGCCCGGCGAACGGCGCCGCGTCCGCTACCGGGTGGACTCCGCGCCGATGAAGATCGCTCAGCAGTTCCTCGGGGCACTCGCCCGCGACTGGGACGGGCCGCTGGCGGCCCTGCAACGCCAGCTCGACTGACCGACCGCGACCTCAAGCGTCTCCGCACTCCGCGGGCGACGCCGATGGCGCGCGCCTTCATCCAGCAACGCGCACCTCACTCGAGAAATGAGCATCACCATGGACATCCTGCACCGCGTCGGCGTCATCGCCGAGCCCAGCGAGGTCTACTCGGCCCTCACCACAGTCGACGGCCTGGCCGCCTGGTGGACGAGGGACACCTCGGCCACCGACGACGGCATCCTGCAGTTCCGCTTCATCCCGGGCGGATTCGACATGAAGGTCCTCGACACCCGCCCCGGCGAACTGGTCCTGTGGGAGGTCGTCGAAGGCCCCGCCGAATGGATCGGCACCCACGTCCGCTTCGACCTCAAGCGGGAGGACGAGTTCACGATCATCCTCTTCCGCCACGAGGGCTGGCGAGAGGAGGTGGAGTTCATGAACCACTGCTCCACCAAGTGGGCCACTTTCCTGATGAGCCTCAAGAAGTTCGTCGAGACCGGCAAGGGAGAGCCCGCGCCGGACGACGTCCAGATCAGCAACTGGCACTGACACCACGCACCGCGCCTTCATGATCATGGTCATTTTCACGTTGCCATGGCGACAAGGAAATGACCATGATCATGAAGGCGGGAAATGTCAGTCGACGAGCCGTGACTCGAGCAGAGTAAGGCGGCCCAGATTATGGGGATCCTTCCCCATTTGCCAGGTGTCCTGCCATTTTCCGACGCGGCCTTCGTCGGCGAAGGCGAGCCACACCATGTCGACTGGTTGCGGCAGCGTCGAGGTCAGCGGGTCTTCGCCGGGTGCGAGCCGGGCCACGCTCTCGGTGATGGCTTCCCCGTCGGCGAGCGTCCAGACGACGGTGACGTCGATCGCGGCGTACCCGGTGCAGGTGACGTTGCCGGTCAGGGTAGTGTCCGCCGTCGTCACGGACGGTTCGAGGTTCGGGCGTACGGCGCGGACCATCGCCTCGCGCGCCCGTTGGGCGGAGGCGTTGCTGGCCGCGGCCGCGCGGAGCGAGCCGAACGCGGCGACCGCGGCGAACACCCCGGCGGCGACCGTTCCCGCCGCCGACATGGCGCCGATCAGGGCGGTGTCGTCGCGGACCGCGATGAACGACCCGAAGAGCACGACCAGGCCGACGACGATCAGCGCCGACAGCGCCCACTTGTTCCGGAGCATGATCGGCAGGTTATCCGACGTCACCCCGGATGCTCTTCCACCAGGCCTTGCGTGCCGCCTTGTTCTCCTCGATCTGCCGGGCGAGCGCCGTCCCGGCGATCAACGGTTCCCGAGCGGCTTGCCACGCGGCCGCCGCCAGATTCTCGGGCCACGCCGGACCGACCGTGTAGCAGCGATAGCTCATCCCGTACTCATGATCGCCGTTGACCACCCGAAGAGTCGACTCCCCGACGGTGACCGACTCGCTACTGAAAACATGTGTCACTGGCGTGCCGTCGTCGCCCTCGAAGTACATCTCGACCTGGGTGTCCGACAGCACGCGCAGGCCAGTGAACCTCATGCTCTCCACGCTCGGAACGCTAGCCGAGGGAAACCGGTTTGGTGGGCCGCAGCCGGCCACGTAGGTTCGGATCTTGTGATGGACAAGCTCGTGCCGGCCCGGCTGGGGACAAGTTACCGCTGGCTGCTGGCGTCGTCGTGGACGACCAACTTCGGCGACGGCATCGCGATGGCGGCCGGTCCGCTGTTGGTCGCCTCGCTGACCGACGAGCCGTTCCTCATCTCCGTGGCCGCGCTGCTGGGGTGGGCTCCGCCGCTCGTGTTCAGCTTGTACGCCGGGGTGCTGTCGGATCGGCACAATCGGCGCCGAATCGTGCTGACCGCCAACGCCGTACGCGTGGTGATCCTGGCGGTGCTGGTGACGACGGTCGCCACCGGGACGGCGACGGTGGCTGTGGCGCTGGCCGGGTTGGGTCTGCTGGCGACGGCGGAGGTGTTCGCCGACAACACGACGGCGACGCTGACGCCGATGCTGGTCAGCCGGGACGATCTGGCCGTTGCCAATTCTCGGATCCAGACGGGGTTCATCACGCTCAATCAGCTCGCCGGGCCCCCGCTCGGCGCGGCACTGTTCGCGGCTGGGATGGCGTGGCCGTTCCTCGGCCAGACGCTGCTCGTGATCGCCGGTACGCTCCTCGTCTCCCGGGTGGTGCTGCCACCGCACGGACAGTCGGCCGACGGCGGGGAATCCCGGAATCTGCTGAAGGACCTGGCGGCCGGGTTCCGGTGGACGCTGTCCCACGCCGCTGTGCGTACCCTTGGCTTGACGATTTTGATCTTCAACGTGACCTTCGGCGCGGCCTGGTCGGTGCTGGTCCTCTACGCGCAGGATCGCCTCGGCCTCGGGTCGGTGGGTTTCGGCCTGATGACGACGGTGGGCGCGGTCGGCGGCCTGGTGGGGACGGGGCTGTACGGCTGGATCACCCGGCACGTGAGCCTCGGCGACATCATGCGGGTGGGGTTGATCATCGAAACCTTGACCCACCTGGGCCTGGCGCTGACCCGCTCGCCCTGGGTCGCGGCCGGCATCTTCTTCCTCTTCGGGGCGCACGCCTTCATCTGGGGCACCACCTCGATCACGGTACGCCAGCGCGCAGTCCCCCGGGAGCTGCAAGGACGCGTCGGCGGTGTCTACACCATCTGCGTGTACGGCGGCCTCGTCGTCGGTTCGGCGATCGGCGGCGGACTCGCCACCCGGTTCGGGGTGACCGCGCCGTTCTGGTTCGCCTTCGCGGGGTCGGCGGTCTTCGTAGTCGCGCTGTGGCGGCAGCTCGCCCGGATCGCGCACGACGAGGAGCCGCACGCCGAGCGTCCACTGGAGACAGTCTCGGCGTAGCGCGCCCCCTTATCGCTGCAGATCACGGATACGCAGGCCTCAACGACCCAAGATCACATGCATAACCGTGATCTAGCGCCCAGAGCAACGCGCAAAGCAGCGCGCAACACGGCGCAAGGGCGCCGTGCAAAGCGGCGGGAAATGAGGGCTTCCGGCACAGACGAGCACAGGTGTACCGTGAGCGCTCACGGTCCCCCGCCCGAGGGAGTAAAGATG
>JABFYB010000378.1 GCA_013361475.1 Hamadaea sp. | reverse complement strand
CGCTCACGCGCCCTCCTCCGCCAGCTTCCGATAATCGACCTTACCGTTGGCCAGGAGCGGCAGAGCGGTGATGCTGCGCACGTCGAAGCCGCTGGAGTGGATGCCCAGCGCCTCGGCGAGCCGAGCCTTGATCTTGGCCGGCCACTGCTCCTCATCGGACTCGACGAAGACCGTCAGCCGGTCGTCGCCGGGGATGGCCGCCACCGGCGGGGTGTCGACGAGCAGCCGCTCCACGTCGTCGAGGTTGACGCGGATGCCGAAGATCTTGCCCATCCGCTTCAGCCGCCCGGTGATCCACAAATGGCCGTCGGCGTCGAGCTTCCCCAGGTCCTCGGTCGACAACCGGCCGCCGAGCTCGTCGCCGCCCGCGAAGTCGGCGGCGGTGGTGGCGTACCCCATCATGACGTTGGGGCCGCGGAAGATGACCTCGCCCTCGACGTCGGGCTCGGCGGTCTCGGCTCCGTCGTCGGTCCGGATGAGCACTTCGGTGCCGGGCAGGGCCGGACCCACCGAGCCGACCTTCGCAGGCAGGTACGCCGAAGGCAGCGTCGTCATCCGAGGACCGGCCTCGGTCTGCCCGTACATGACGAACATCTGGCCGCCGACGGCCGACATGCGGCCGTGGAAGTCGACGATCAGCTCGGCCTTCAGCCGCCCGCCCGCCTGCGTCAGCGTACGCAGCGACGCGTACTTGGCCGGGTCGAAGCGCAGCCGCTTGAGCATCTCGTACTGGTACGGGACGGCGGCGAGGCCGGTGACGCCATAGGTGTTCACGTCGTTCCAGAACTCGCGTTCCAGGAACGTCCGCGGCGACACCACCACCGTCGCGCCGCTGATCAGGTGCGAGTTCAGCACCGACATCCCGTACGAGTAGAACAGCGGCAGGCTGGTGATCGCGACCTCGCCGCCGTCGATGCCGAGCGCCGCGGCGATCGCGCGGGCGTTGGACTCCACCGCGGTCGGGGTCAGCCGGACGAGCTTGGGGTCACCGGTCGAACCCGAGGTGGTGAGCAGCAGCGCCAGGTCGGCGTGCGGGGTGACCGCCGACGGCTCGTCCCGGAGCCAGACGTCGCCCTCGGCGTGGTAGCCGGGCGGCAGGTCGCCCTTGCCGTTCGTGATCGCGCCGGGCTCGAACCGGGCCACGAGGCGGTCCCGCAGATCGGCGTGCAGGTCGGGGTCGAGCAGGCAGATCGGCCGGCCGGCCTGGAGCGCGCCCAGGTAGCCGACGACGGCGTCGATCGTGGCCGGGAAGTGCGCGAACAGCACCCCGGGCCAGGTCGCCGCCTGCTCGGCCGCCGCCGCGACCCGGTCCGCCAGTTCCTCGCCGGCCAGGACGTCGCCGGTGGCGGCGTCGACCAGCCGGGCGCCCGGCCCGACCAAGCTGATCATCGAAGTACGCCTCCGTCGACGCCGAGGACTTGTCCGGTGACGAACGAGGCCTGCGGGGAGAGCAGGAACGCGACCGCGTCGGCCACGTCCTGTGGGCGGCCCAGCCGGTTCAGCGGGGTGGCCGCGACGACCTCGGCCCGGCCCGCCTCGTCGAGGGTGCTGAGCATGTCGGTCTCGATGAAGCCCGGCGCGACCGCGTTGACCCGGATGCCGGCCGGCCCGAGTTCCTTGGCCGCGGCCAGGGTCAGCCCGATCACGGCCGCCTTGGTCGCGGAGTAGACCGCCTGACCGGCCCCGCCGACCCGGCCCATGACCGAGGCGATCAGGACGACGGCGGGGGAGTGGCCGCGGCGCAGCAGCCGGGTCGCGTGCTGCAGCGTATGCGCGGCGCCGACCGCGTTGACGTCGAAGAGACGCTGCGTACTGGCGTCGGACTGCATGCCGAGCAGGCCCGCCTCGTGCGTACCGGCCCCGACGACCAGCGCGTCCAGCCGCCGGAACTGCTCGAACACCGACCGCACGGCGGCCTTCACAGCGGCCGGGTCACTCACGTCCGCCCCGACGGCCAGCGTCGGCACGGCGTACCGGCCGGCCAGCTCGTCCGCGACGACCTGGGCGTTCGCTACCGTGCTCGCGTGGACGGCGACGGCGTACCCGTCGGCGGCCAGCCGCTCGGCGACCGCCCGGCCGATGCCGCGCGACCCGCCGGTGACGAGCGCCACACGGGCGCCGGAGTCCGGCGAGTGAACTTCAGGCGAACTCGACACCGTGCTTGCCCAGGATCTCGCGGGCCTTGCCGAAGGAGCTCATGTCGATCACGTCATCGGTGTCGATCATGACGTCGAACTCGTCCTCGATCGCGGCGACCAGGGACATGTGGGCCAGCGAGTCCCACTTCTCGATCCCGCGGTACTCCAGGCCGTCGACGTCGTAGTCCTCGGGCAGCTCGAGCGAGGAGCGGAAGACCTTGCGCAGCCGGTCGATCTCGATCACTTACGTCCCTCCAGGAAGCCACAGCGGTGCCCGCGAGAAGCGCGGACGGCGCCCGGCGAGTTTAGCCCAGACCGGCGGCCGCCCCGCCCGGACGGTGTTTCCCCCACCAGGGGGTACGCCGTGTATGTTGGCACGGGCCGCAGCGGGGTAGAAGGTGCCGCGCGCGAGCCACGCGGCCGCCTTCGGTGGACCGATCCGGGTTGACCTCGGATAATGCGGCTTGGGTTAATGAAGACGGCAAGGAGCGTATTGTGAGCGTGCTGCGGGGTTCGTCCATCCTCATCACCGGTGGGACGGGTTCATTCGGCAAGGCATTCCTGCGCTACGCGCTGGACAACCTCGACCCGGCTCGCCTGGTGATCCTGTCCCGGGATGAGCTGAAGCAGTACGAGGTTCGCCAGATGTTCGGCAACGACGAGCGGCTGCGCTGGTTCATCGGCGACGTTCGCGACCGTGAGCGGCTGACCCGGGCGATGCACAAGGTTGACTATGTCGTGCACGCCGCCGCGCTGAAGCAGGTCGACACGGCGGAGTACAACCCGTTCGAGTTCGTCCGCACCAACGTTGCCGGCTCGCAGAACGTCATCGAGGCCGCGATCGACAACGGCGTGAAGAAGGTCGTCGCGCTCTCGACCGACAAGGCCTCCAGCCCGATCAACCTCTACGGCGCGACCAAGCTCGTCGCGGACAAGCTCTTCGTCTCGGCCAACCACTACGCGGCCGCCTACCCGACCCGGTTCTCCGTGGTCCGCTACGGCAACGTGATGGGCAGCCGGGGCTCGGTCGTCCCGCTGTTCCGCAAGCTCGCCGCCGAGGGCGAGAGCCTGCCGATCACCGACAAGCGGATGACCCGGTTCTGGATCACCCTGGAGCAGGCCGTCCAGTTCGTCGTCGACTCGTTCGACCTGATGAACGGCGGCGAGCTCTACGTGCCGCGGATCCCCTCGATGCGGATCGGCGACCTCGTCGAGGCCGTCGCTCCCGGCAGCGCGACGCACGAGATCGGCATCCGCCCCGGCGAGAAGCTGCACGAGGAGATGATCGCGATCGACGACGCGCACCGCACGGTACGCCTCACCGACCGCTATGTCGTGCAGCCCACGATCGCCGAGTGGGGCTACATCCCGCCGGTCGACGCCGAGCCGGTCGCCGAGGACTTCAACTACCGGTCGGACAACAACGACATGTGGCTGTCGGTCGAGCAGCTGCGCGAGATCCTCGGGATCCAGGCCTGACCTGCCGTCCCGCAGCTCGAAGCCAGCTGACGCAGCTCTAGGCCCAGGAGGCGCGATGATCCCGTACGGCAGGCAGACCATCGAGGACGCCGACATCGCGGCCGTCACCGAGACGCTGCGTAGTGACTGGCTCACGACCGGGCCCCAGGTCGACGCCTTCGAGCGGGATCTCGCCGAGTGGACCGGCGG
Organism: Hamadaea sp.; assembly: GCA_013361475.1. GTDB lineage: Bacteria > Actinomycetota > Actinomycetes > Mycobacteriales > Micromonosporaceae > Hamadaea. The sequence goes on along the minus strand of JABFYB010000378.1, from coordinate 2,835 downwards.
CGTACCGGTCACCGTGGTCAGCAACGGCACCGCCGCGCTGCACGTGGCGTACGCCGCGGCCGGGATCCAGCCCGGCGACGAGGTGGTCACCACGCCGATGACGTTCGTCGCGACCGCCTCGTGCGCGACGATCCTCGGGGCCAAGGTCCTCTTCGCCGACGTCGAGGAGGACACGGCCAACCTCGACCCGGCCGCCGCCGCCTCGATGACGACCGAGCGGACGAAGGTGATCGCGGCCGTCGACTACGCCGGTCACCCGGCCGAGTACGACGAGCTGCGCAAGGTCGCCGACGAGGTGGGGGCGCTGGTGCTGGCCGACGCCGCCCACGCGATCGGCGGCACCTACAAGGGCCGGTTCGTCGGTTCGCTGGCCGACCTGACGACCTTCTCCTTCTTCCCGACCAAGAACCTCACCACCGCCGAGGGCGGCGGGGTCGCGGCCGCCGATCCGGAGCTGATGAAGCGGGCGCGCCGGTTCAAGGGCATCGGCATGATTCGCGAGGAGGAGGACTTCGCGAATCCGACCGACGGCGGCTGGTACTACGAGGTCCAGGAGTTCGGCGTCAACTACCGGCTGCCCGACGTGCTCTGCGCGCTCGGCCGGGCCCAGCTGACGCGGCTCGGCGCCTTCAAGGCTCGCCGGACGGCGTTGCGCGCCCGCTACAACGAGCTGCTCGCCGACGTGCCGGGCCTGCGGCTGCCGGTCGAACGCGACTGGGTCGACCCGGCGTACCACCTGTATCCGGTGCGCGTGCTCGACGGCCGCCGCCGGGAGGTCTACGACAAGCTGCGGGCGGCCGGCATCTTGGTGCAGGTCAACTACATCCCGGTCTACTGGCACCCCGCGTACGCGGAACTGGGCTACCGGCGGGGGATGTGCCCGAACGCGGAGAAGTTCTACGCCGAGGAGCTGTCGTTGCCGCTCTTCCCGGCGCTGACCGAAGACGATCAGGATAGGGTCGTGGAAGCTCTGCGTACGATCCTCGGCTGACCCCCGTGCGAGCGTGACTACCGGAAAGACAGGCGGGTAACCCGTCGGAACGGCGAGGAGCAGGAGGAAGGGTGAGCGCAGGTCGCGTCGGCGTCGTCGGCATCATCCAGGCGCGGATGGGTTCCACCCGGCTGCCCAGCAAGGTCCTCAAGACGCTGGCCGGGCGCACGGTGCTCGGCCGGGTCGTGCGGGCCGCCCATGAGAGCGGCGCGCTGGACAAGGTGGTCGTCGCGACGACCGTCGAGGACATCGACGACGAGATCGTCGCCGAGTGCGAGCGGCTGGGCGTCGCGGCGTACCGGGGTCCGGTCGACGACGTGCTGACCCGGTTCATCGGCGCGCTCGACGAGCACCCGGCGGACGCCGTCATGCGGTTCTCCGCCGACAATCCGCTGATCGACCCCGAGATCGTCGCGCTGGCCTGCCGGGTGTTCCGCAGCGTGCCGGGGCTCGACTACCTCAGCACCTCGATCAAGCGGATGCTGCCGCTCGGGATGGACGTCGAGATCATCGACGCCGCTACGCTGCGGCGCATCGGGCAGATCGCCGAGGGCTTCCACCGCATCCACGTCACGTCGTACGCGTACTCGAACCCGGACCAGTTCCGCGTGATGGGCCTGACCCTGCCGCCGGACCGGTCGTCGCTGCGGCTGACCGTCGACACCGAGGACGACTGGCGGCTCGTCGAGGAGGCGGTGGCGCACTTCGGCGACACCAGCGTCTCGCTGCAGAAGATGGTGGAGTGGCTCGCCGCCAATCCGGAGGTCGCCCAGATCAACGCCCACGTCGAGCAGAAGGCCCTGAATCAGGGGTGAGCGACATCCGGATCGGGATCCGGTGCGACGCCGGCCCCACGACGGGCGTCGGGCACCTGGTCCGGGGTATCGCGCTGGCCGAGGAGCTCACCTCGCGCGGCGTACGCGTCGTGTTCCTCGGTGACGTCGGCGGCGTGGGCTGGGCCGAACGGGAGCTGCGCGAACGCGACCTGCCGTTGCTGCCCGGCCCGGAGACGCCGGCCGATCTCGTGGCGGCCGCACGGAACCTCCAGCTGAGCGGGCTCGTCGTGGACTCGTACACGCTCGACCCGAAGTGTGCGGGCGCGGTCCGGGCTTCCGGCGTACCAGTCCTGGCGATTGTGGACGGTGAGACCCGCGGTCAGGAACCGGACCTGTTCCTGGACCAGAACCTGGACGCGGAGCTGGCCGAGGTGCCGACCAGCGTGCCGCGCCTCGCGGGCCTGAACTACGTGCTCCTGCGCGACTCGGTGCGGCGCTTGCGGCCCGAGCGGCCCAAGTCCGCCCACGAGGGCCGGCCGAAGCTGCTGGCCTTCTTCGGCGGCACCGACGCGTTCGGGGCCGCGCCGGTCGTCGTCCGGCTGGTGCTCGCGACCGGGGTCCCCGTCGACGCCACCGTGGTCGCTGGCTCCGAGCAGCTTCGCAAGGAGCTGGCGCAGCTGACCCCGGGACCGGGCCAGGAGCTGCGGATCATCGACCCGACCGATCGGCTGCCCGAGCACATCGCCGCCGCCGACGTCGTGGTCAGCGCCTCCGGCACCTCCACCTGGGAGCTGCTGTGCCTGGGTGCGGCGGCCGCGATGGTCTGGGTCGTCGACAACCAGTGGCTGGGCTACGAGCGGGTCATGGCCCGTGGGCTCACCGCCGGCATCGGCCTGCTCAGCGACCTCGCCGATCCCGCGTCGCCCGCTGCCGAGTCCGCGGTGGTCGTGCTCCGCGAGCTTCTGACCACCCCGCTTGTACGCACAGAGCTGTCCACGCGGGCGATGGCCGTCGTCGACGGGCGGGGCCGGGAGCGCGTCGCCGACGCCTTCCTCGCTCTCCTCTGAC
>JABFYB010000376.1 GCA_013361475.1 Hamadaea sp. | reverse complement strand
GGAAACCACGGCCGACGCGCCGCAGTTGTCGCTCGTCAGGTACTTCTGACTGTAGGAACCGGGGTACGGGGCCAGCGACTGTCCGTTGATGGCGATGATCTGCCCGACGCCGTTGAGCAGCTGCTCGTAGTGGATGTGCGGGCCGCTGGAGTTGCCGGTGGAGCCGGTCAGCCCGATCTCCTGCCCTTGGTTCACGTACGCGCCGTCGGGCACCGAGTACGCGCTGAGGTGGAAGTAGTAGGTCGTCCAGCCGCCGCCGTGATCGATGGCGATGTAGTTCCCGGCGCCACCGGACTGGTAGTAGCGATGGGCGACACCGGCAGCCGACGCGAGCACGGGTGTGCCGTTGGTGACTCCGCCGTCGGCGCGTACGAAGTCGAGGGCTTGCCGGACCTCCCCGTCGTGGTGGCTGTAGGTCCACGTTTGACCGCACGGGAACGGGGCTTTGAAGTTCGGTGCGGCGTACGCCGGGGCGGCGGTGACAGCGGTGAGCCCGGTTGCCGCGAGCACGGCGACGAGGAGCGTACGCAGGACGAGCCTGCCGGGTCGAGCCATGGCGGTTCCTCTCGGGGGTGGGGGTCGAGGATGGTTCAGCCGAGGACTGCGGTGGGGCGGGGCAGGTCGGTGCCGGGGGCGATCTGGTCCGACCACTTCCAGCCGTTCTGGACGAACCGCGTACCGTCCGACAGCGCCACGAAGGCGTCGGCCGCGCTGCCGCCGGTGAAGGTCACGACGTCGGCGCGGCCGTCGCCGTCGAAGTCGCCGGCCCCCGGCAGTTCGGCTCCGTAGGCGAAGGTGTCGTGCCAGCGCACCGCGGATCCGAACGACGATCCCGTGGACCGCCAGACGACCACGTCGGCGGTGGCGCCACGGGTGAAGGCGACTACGTCGTCGCGGCCGTCGCCGTCCACGTCGGCCAGGGTCGGCAGCTGGTCGTCCGGCGCGATCTGGTCCGACCACTTCCAGCCGTTCTGGACGAACCGCGTACCGTCCGACAGCGCCACGAAGGCGTCGGCGGCGGTGCCACCGGTGAAGGTCACGATGTCGTCGAGGCCGTCGCCGTTGACGTCGCCGACGCGGGGAGTCTCGGCGCCGACGGCGAAATTGTCGTGCCATTTGATCCCGGGGCCGAACGACGTCCCGTTCGACAGGGCGACGTACACGTCGGCGGACGTGCCCCGGGTGAACGTGATGATGTCGGCCAGGCCGTCGCCGTTGACGTCACCGATCGCCGGGATCTCCTGGTCCACCGCGAACCAGTCGTGCCACTTGGTTCCGGGGCCGAAGGAGGTCCCACTCGACAGGGCGACATAGACGTCGGCGGCTGTCCCGCGGGTGAAGGTGACGACGTCGGCCAGGCCGTCGCCGTTCACGTCGCCGGTGAGCGGGATCTCCTGGTCGGCCGCGAAGTAGTCGTGCCACTTGGCGCCCGCGCCGAAGGACGTCCCGCTCGAGGTCGAGACCATCACGTCGGCCGTGGTGCCGCGGGTGAAGTCCACAACGTCGTCACGGCGGTCGCCGTTGACGTCACTCACGTTCCGGGCTCGCGTGGCCGCGCTGATCGTCGCCGACGCCGGGCCCGCGTTGCCCGCACCGTCCACGGCGACCACTCGATAAAATCTCATCTGGTACGCCGGAAGCGGCCCGTGCCGGAACGCCGGTGAGGTCGTCGTCGCGACCAGGTTGGCCGAGGTGATCGCCACCGTCGGGTTGGTCGAGGAGTAAACGCGGTACTGGGTGACTCCGGCGTCGTCGTCGGCCGGCGTCCAGGACAGCGACAGCGCGTGCACCCGGCCGCCGCCCACGGTCAGGCCGTTCACCGCAGCGGGTGCGGTCGTGTCGGTGTAGGGGGCCACGATCGACAGCGCCGTGTAGCGGCTGGCCGTCCACAAGGCCGACGCGGGCACCGGGGTCAAGGTCACGGTGATCGTCGACTTGCCCGCGGTGAGCGCGGCCGGGAGGGCGTACTCGTCGGCGAGCCAGCGTTGCGTCGGGTTGCCCAGCGGCTGCGTCCACACTCCGGCCGCGGTTCCGTCGACCGTCACCGCGGCCGACTGGTACGCGCTTCGCTGATCCGAGACGCGCCGGAGGCGTACACCTTGATTGCCGGAATCCACGGGCAGCGACAAGGAGACGGCGCCGGTGCTCGCACGGACCTGATCGGTGACCGCGACATTGTCGTCGTCGCCCTCGAAGACCGAGGTGAGCGCGGTCGTGCCGCCCGCGGTGACCGTGACCGAGCGGCGCAGCGCGACCGTGGGCCGGGTGTAGAGGAAGGCGGTCGATCCATAGGTGGCGGGCATGTCGTCGGCGGGGCCGTGTTCGATGCCGAAGCGCAGCCCGGCACGGTAGGCGACGGCGTCGGCGAGCATGAGCCGATACATGGCGTCGCACTCGTACGCGCAGCCGCCCGAGCCGGTCAGATGAGCGGTGTTGCCGGTGAAGACACCGCTGTAGACGCCACGGTTGAAGTACCAGCCGGATTCGTAGAAGTCCTCGGTGCCCGTGCCGTGTAGTTGCGGAGTGGGTGAGCCGTCGACGTGCACCCGCTCGTCGCCTTCGAGGTAGTTGCGGGTGTTGCCGCCGGTGATGAGCCCGTGCACGGTGTGGCTCACGCCGACGAACCGGCCTTGGCCCGCCTGGTCGGCGAAGAGCCAGTCGCGGCCGTCGGTGACGCCGCCTGCGCGGGATTGGGTGGTGAACAGCCCGAACCCGGTGAGGCTGTGGGGTGCCGAGGTGATCTCGGCCTGGACGCCGGTCACCGTGGCCGAGGTGGTGTTGACCAGGCTCACCGTGGCAGTGGTCAGAAACGGCATCGGCCACCACGCGGAGTACCAGCCGCCGGGCGTGGCGTCCATGGCGAACATCAGCGCCGAGACCGGCCGTTCGCCGAGGCCGGAGCCGAAGAACTCGCCGACCGGGCTGTCCACCGTGGTACGCCCGTCGAAGGTCGTCCGCAGCCGGAGTCCGGCCAGTGCGGTGGCGCCGGCCTGGTTGTCCGGTATGCGCAGCCGCACGGCCGAGATCGCCCGCTGCCCGGAGAGGGTGGCCAGCGTGGCCGAACCGTTGGCCGGCACGGAAACCGTGGTGGCGACGGTCGTCGCGCCGGGCTGGGCGGGCTTGGGGTCTCGGGTGCCGGCGGCGCGCAGGATCGCGATGACGTCTGCCGCGGAGTCGGTGGGGTTGAAGGTGGTCACGCCGTCGGCGTCGGCGAACTCGCGATAGGTGACGTGGTAGAAGAGCGGATTGTTCTGGGTGGTGATCCGCATGGTGCTGCGGTAGGGCATCGGGACTTTGACGGTGACGCCGCCGGAGGTCTGGTCGGCGTTGCTGACGAGTGGCCACACGAACGGGGCGCCGAGACCGCCGTCGACGAGGTTCTGCAGGCTGGTCTGCACGACGGTGACGCCGTCGAGGTCGATCCTGATCCAGCCGGTGGCCGTGACGTCGCCGCCGTCGCGGGTGAACCAGATCGAGTCCACCTCGCCCGGCCCGGACGCCTCGGCGATCACGCAGCCGTCGGAGGTACGCAGGCAGGACGAGGCCCCGGAGAACCCGTCGTCGTTGGAGCCGTCCCGGCCGAAGCTGGAGAACTGCTTGGTCTGAGCGCCCGGAGTGAGCAGCGCCAGCCGGTCGAGCCGCCGGTAGGTGTCCCAGCCGACCGGCCCCTTCTCCGGCGACGCGGCGATGGTCTGGTCGAGCGACGCCGGTGCGGGGCCGGCCCAGGTCGGTGGGGTCACTGATTGCGCTGGTACGGCCACAGCGATTGCCATCACCAGCCGACCGGCCGTCCGAGCGAACATGGACCTCTCCCCAGGCAGCAGAAATCGATTGCCCGCCACCGTACGGTGAAAGTTTGCCATCTGTCAATGGAGCGCGGTGAATCCTTGACGGGCGCTTCAGCGGTTGCTATTTTCGCCCACACCAGATTCATCGACTTCCATCCGTCTCAGCGCCGCCGCACCGACCGGCCCGCACCGCCAGAGCTGGACGCCCTGACCACCCGCGCCGCACGCGGGTGACACTCCCCTGTCCCGGATCAGCCGGGAACACCTCCTTCTCCTCAGGAGCAGCCATGCGTCGTCTCCTCGCGCTCTTCTGCGCCCTCCTCCCCGCCACGGCGGCTGTCGTCGGGGTCGCCGCCGCACCGGCATACGCGGCCTGCCAGTCGATCCCGTCCACCGCCGACCCGGCCATCACCGTCATCGTCTACCGGACCGGACGCCACCTGGTCGTCAGCGACAAGGCCATGCTGGCCGGATTCGAGGCGGGCTGGGTCGAGTCGCACATGAACAACCTGCCCTGCGGCGACAAGACCTCCCTCGGCGTGTTCCAGCAGCGCTACGACTACGGCTGGGGCACACCGGAGCAGATCATGAACCCGGTCTACGCCTCGACGCGGTTCTTCGAACGCGCCATCGTCTGCGACCGCGATCACTCCTGGTACACGGCGGGCCAAGTCGCCCAATGCGTCCAAGGGTCGGCCTTCCCCGACCGGTACGACCAGGCCGAATCGACCGCGCGAGGGCTGCTCGCCGCCGCCCGCCGGGCAGCCGAGATGCAGGCCGGGTCGGCGACCGACTTCACCGGCGACGGCAAGGACGACATCGTCACCTTCACTCAGGGTTCGCTGGCCGACGTCTACGTCGCCAGTTCCACCGGTGGCGCGTACGCCGGAACGAGCGTGAAGTGGAACGACTACTTCTCCCTCGGCGGCGAGACGGCGTTGACCGGCGACGTCAACGGCGACGGCAAGGCGGACGCCGTCACGTTCACCCACGGCGACCTCGGCGACGTCTACGTAGGACTGTCGAACGGGACGAGCTTCGGCGGCGGCCAGAAGTGGCACGACTGGTTCGCCCCGTACGCCGAGATCGCCGCGGTCGGCGACGTCAACGGCGACGGCAAGGCCGACATCATCACGTTCACCCACGACGACCAGGCCGACGTCTACGTGGCGCTGTCCGACGGCACGCGCTTCGGACCTGGTCAGAAGTGGCACGACTGGTTCGCCCCGTTCGGGGAGTACCCCGCGGTGGCCGACGTCAACGGCGACGGCAAAGCCGACCTGATCACCTTCACCCAAGGCTCCTCGGCCGCGTCCGACGTCTACGTTTCGCTGTCGACCGGCTCCGGCTTCGGGCCCGGCCAGAAGTGGCACGACCTGTTCGCGGTCGGCGCCGAACTGCCCCGTGTCGGCGACGTCAACGGCGACGGCAAGGCCGACATCGTCACGTTCACCTGCAACGGCGACGCCGACGTCTACGCCGCGCTGTCCACCGGCTCGGCCTTCGCCGGCACCACCGTGAAGTGGAACGACTTCTTCTGCCTGCCCGGCGAGTTCCCCTACCTCGCCGACGCCGACGGCGACGGCAAGGACGACATCCTCGTGTTCACCAAGGGTTCCACCAACGACGTCTACGTCGGCCTGTCGACCGGCGCCGCCTTCCTGGGCGGGGCGAAATGGCACGACTTCTTCGGCCTCACCGGCGAAACCACCCTCTAGCCCAGCCTTCTAGCCCAGCCTTCTAGCCCAGCCTCCGAAGGAGGAACCGTGAAGCGCCTCATCCCCCTGATCGGCGTGACGCTCCTGCTCGCGCCCGCCACACCCGCGGCGGCATCCGCAGGCCAACCGTCGGGCCTGGCGACGGCCCTCGACCGGGCCGCGCACGCCTACGGCGTACCGCGCGATCTGCTCGCCGCCGTCGGCTTCAGCGAGACCCGGCTGGTCGACCACGCCGGCCGGCCCAGCCAGGACAACGGATACGGCGTCATGCACCTGGCCGCCAACCCGGACAATCAGAGCCTGACGAAGGCCGCTGCGCGTACCGGCATCGGCGAAGCTCGGCTCAAGACCGATGTCGCCGCCAATGTACGCGGAGCGGCTGCGGTGCTTCGGGCGTACGCGGATGACGCAGGCCTGAGCCGCCGTGACCGCGACCGGATCGCGGCCTGGTACCCAGCGGTGGCCGCCTTCGCGGGTACGCACAGCGACACCACCGCGCGAGTCGCCGCCGACCACGTCTACGACCTGCTGCGGCAGGGATTCACCGCCGCGGACGTGACCGTGACCGGCCGGGCGGTGCAGCCCGAACTCGGCCGGTACGCCGACGTGGCCCCGGCCGGTCGGCTGTCGACCGGCCAGGCGCAGCAGGCGACCGCACTGGCCGCCGCGGTGCCGCAGTACCCGCCCGCGCACTGGGTCCCGGCCAGCACCAGCAACTACTCCGCCGGGCGCTCGTCGGCGATCACCACCATCGTGATCCATGTGACGCAAGGCTCCTACGCCGGAACGATCAACTGGTTCCAGAATCCCGCCGCCCAGGTCAGCGCCCACTACGTCGTGCGATCCAGCGACGGCGACATCACCCAGATGGTCCGGGAAGAGGACACCGCCTGGCACGTACGCAACTCGAACCCGTACTCGCTGGGCATCGAGCACGAGGGGTACGTCGACGATCCGGGCTGGTTCACCGACTCGATGTACCGGGCCTCGGCCGGGCTGACCCGCTACCTGGCCGACAAGTGGGGCCTGCCGAAAAACCGCACGGCGATCAAGGGCCACAACGAGATGCCGGGCAACGACCACACCGACCCCGGCCCCTACTGGAACTGGGACTACTACATGTCGCTCGTGAACGCCGGCGGCAAGCTGCTG
>JABFYB010000169.1 GCA_013361475.1 Hamadaea sp. | reverse complement strand
TACCCGCCGCCCCCGACGGGCTACTGGACGAACCAACCCGGGTACGCCCCGCGCAAGCCGCCGCCACCGAGCTTCACACAGACCCGGTGGCCGGGCCCGCAGCGCCCCGCCCCCGCCCTGGCACTGCTGGGCATCCTCCTCGGCGGACTCGGCTTCGCCCTGGCCCTGCCGCTGAGCAAGCCGGGCATCGGCTGGCCGATCGCCGGTCTCGCCGCCGCCCTCGGCGTCGGGTACGCCGCCTGGCGCAGCGACGCCGAGGTCAGCCGCAACGATCGGATCATGCGCCTGGTCTGGGGGCTGGCCGCGTTGGCGCTGCTGACGATGAGCGCCATCCGGGCGTCGGGACTCCTCACCTTCTACTTCGTCATCGGTGCGCTCGCCTGCGCTTCGCTGGCCGCGGCGGGCGGCAAGTCGGTACGGGCCATGCTGTTCGGCGTGGTCGCCGCGCCGATCGCCGGATTCCGCAGCATCCCCTGGGTGGCGCAGAGCCTGGCCGGGATGGCGGCGCGCCGGGCGGAACGACGCCGCGCGGCCGGGCAGGACGGGGACGCCTCCGCCGCCGCCGCCCGGTCCCGACGCAACGCCAACGTCGTGTTGTCGCTGGTCATCACGCTGGTACTCCTGTTGATCTTCGGGGCGCTGTTCGCCTCGGCCGACGCCGTCTTCGCCCACTACCTCGAGGCGTTCTTCAGCCGGATCGGCAAGGTCATCCCGCACTGGGACGCCGGCAACATGATCCTGCGCATCTTCCTGCTGTGCGTGGGCCTGCTGCTCGCGGCGGGCGGAGTGTTCCTCGCCAGCAACCCGCCGGACCTGCGGGGCATGGAGAGCCCGGGCCGCCCGCGGTTCGGCCGCGACCTGCTGGCCCTGCCGCTGGCCGCGCTCGCCCTGCTTTTCGTCGGCTTCGTCGCCGTGCAGTTCACCGCGTTGTTCGGCGGGAACACCTACGTCCTGGAGCACTCGCAGATCACCTACGCCAAGTACGCCGTCGCCGGCTTCCGGCAGCTGGTGGTGGTCTCGCTGTTGACCCTGATGATCGTGGCGGCCGCCGCCCGCTGGGGGCACAAGGAGCAGCGCCGCGAACGGCTGACCTTGCAGATCCTGCTCGGGACGCTGTGCGTACTGAGCATCGTCATCGTGGTCTCCGCCCTGACCCGGCTTCAGCTCTACGTCGACACGTACGGGCTGACCCGGGAACGCTTCGCCGTCGCGATGCTGGAGATCTTCCTCGGCATCAGCTTCCTGCTGGTCCTGCTGGCCGGCTGGAAGATGAAGGCGCCGTGGCTGTCCCGGGCCGTCCTCGGGATCTGGGTCGTCATGCTGCTCGCCGCAGCCGCGCTCAACCCCGAGCACTACATCGCCCAGCACAACATCGACCGGTACCAGGCGGGCGAGAAGATCGACCTCTGGTACCTGGGCGCGATGTCGGCCGACGCCGTGCCCGCCCTGGTCGACCTGCCGGAGAACGCCCGCAACTGCGTCCTCGGCGACATCGACCGGGAGCTGAGCGAGGACCAGGACGACTGGTACGAGTGGAACTGGAGCCGGGCCGAGGCCCGGCGCATTCTGGCCGAGCGGTTCCCGACCGGGTTCGGCCCGTGCCAGGGCCGCCGGGGGTACGACTACCAGCGCTGAGGGGGATGGCGGTGTCGTGCCTCGTCGATAGACTCCCGGCATGACACCGCCCCCCGACGGCTCGGAGTCCGCTGCTCAGCGGACTGACGACGCGCCGGGGCCGGTCCGCACTCGGGTGGTGCTCGCGGAGATCGCCACCCCCCGGCGCGGTGGCGATCCGGCCGATCCGGCGGCCGTCCAGGACGTCCTGCTCCGGGGCCTCGTCCGGGCGCAGCTCGCGCTCGCCCTCCGGCTCGCCGTCGTCGTGCTCGTCGGGCTCGGCACGCTGCCGCTGCTGTTCAGTCTGGCGCCCAGCTTCGGCGAGGTCCGGATCGCCGGATTCCGGCTGCCGTGGCTGCTGCTCGGCTTTCTCGCGTACCCCTTCCTGATCGCGGTGGGCGTGGCCTTCGTGCGCCTGGCGGACCGCAACGAGACCGACTACGCCGCGCTGCACCGCGACGCCGGCGGTGATCGGCGGTGACCAACCCCTACCTGATCCCCGCGATCGGCGTGGTGACGCTCGCGACGCTGGGCATCGGCGCCTACGGTCTGCGGCTGGCCCGCACGACCAGCGACTTCTTGGTGGCCTCCCGGGTCATCAGCCCGACCTGGAACGCGGCCGCGATCGGCGGGGAGTACCTGAGCGCGGCGAGTTTCCTCGGCGTCGCCGGGCTGATCCTGCGCTACGGCGTGGACATGCTCTGGTATCCCGTCGGCTTCGCCGCGGGATATCTGGCGCTGCTGCTGTTCGTCGCCGCGCCGCTACGCCGCTCGGGCGCGTTCACGCTGCCCGACTTCTGCGAGCTTCGGCTCGGTTCGCGGCGGCTGCGCAAGCTGGCCACCGGATTCGTCGTCTTCATCGGCTGGCTCTACCTCGTGCCGCAGTTCCAGGGCGCCGGGCTGACCCTGGCGACCGTGACGGGTTCGCCCTATTGGGCGGGATCGGTGCTGGTCGCGGGCGTGGTGACGGCCAATGTGGCGTTCGGCGGGATGCGCGCCATCACCTTCGTGCAGGCCTTCCAGTACTGGCTGAAGCTGACCGCGCTCGCGGTGCCGGCGATCTTCCTCGTGCTGCACTGGCGCTCGACGGGGCAGCCGGAAGTCCCCGCGCCGTTGGCCTGGCTGCTGCCGAGCGAGGGTGGCGAACGCGGTCTGTTCAGCACCTATTCGCTGATGCTGGCGACCTTCCTCGGCACGATGGGCCTCCCTCACGTCCTCGTACGCTTCTACACCAACCCCGACGGCGCGGCCGCTCGGCGTACGACCCTGGTGGTGCTGGGTCTCGTCGGGGCGTTCTACCTCTTCCCCACGCTCTACGGAGTCCTCGGGCGCATCTGGACACCCGAGTTGGCCTCCGGCCGAAGCGACGCCGTCGTGCTGCTGCTGCCGGAACGGGCGCTCGGGTCCGGCGTACTGGGGCAGCTGCTCGGCGCGCTGGTGGCGGCCGGGGCGTTCGCGGCTTTCCTCTCGACCGCGTCGGGGCTGCTCACCGCGGTCGCCGGCGTGCTCGCGACCGACGTGTTCGGGCGGGGTTCGGTTCGCGCCTTCCGGGTCGCCGCCGTTAGCGGTGGCGCGATTCCGCTGCTGCTCGCCCTGAACGTGACCGGCCTGAACGTGTCGCAAGTCGTCGGGCTGGCCTTCGCGGTCGCCGCGTCGAGCTTCTGCCCGCTGCTCGTGCTCGGCACCTGGTGGCGGGGGCTGACCGACCTCGGCGCGGCGGCCGGCGTCCTGGCCGGCGGCGGGGCGGCGGCGGCCTCGGTCCTCGTCACCGTGTTCGGTCCCGAGATGCCGGGCACACTGGGCGAACTCATCGCACAGCCCGCGGCGTGGACGGTGCCGCTCGCCTTCGCCGTGATGGTGGCGGTCTCGTTCGCCACCCAGCATCGGGTGCCCGCCGACATTCGGCAGATCATGTTCCGGCTGCACGCGCCGGAAGCGCTCCGCGCCGTCTCCTGACGCCCGCGCTCCGTCGGCCGCTACCCACTCAGCACTGGATCAGGGTTCTCGGTCGAATCTTGGGCCAAGATTCGACCTGGAACCCTGATCCAGCCGGGATAAAGCGGGCGAGCGGAGCGCGGGAGCGGAGCGCACGAAGGCGGGCCGGCGCAACTGGCTCGCGGGGAACGGGCGGTGGAACCTTAAGCTCAGGGCGTGACAGCACTAGCCCTGCATGGCCTCGTGAAGCGGTTCGACCAGAAGGTCGCCGTCGCCGGCGTCGACCTCGACGTCCCGACCGGCAGCTTCTTCGGGCTGCTCGGCCCGAACGGCGCGGGCAAGACGACGACGCTGAGCATGGCGGTCGGGCTGCTGCGTCCTGATCAGGGCACGGCTGTGGTCCTCGGGCACGACGTCTGGGCGGATCCCGTCCAGGCCAAGGCGCTGCTCGGGGTCATGCCGGACGGCGTACGCCTCTTCGACCGCCTGGACGGGGCGGAGCTCCTCGCGTACACGGGGATGTTGCGCGGCATGGAGCGCGCGGTCGTGGACCAGCGCGCGAAGGAGTTGCTGGACGTGCTGGCCTTGGCCGACGCGGGCCGGACGCTGGTCGTCGACTACTCCGCGGGCATGAAGAAGAAGATCGCCCTGGCCTGCGCGTTGTTGCACGCGCCCCGGCTGCTGGTGCTGGACGAGCCGTTCGAGGCGGTCGACCCGGTGAGCGGCTCATTGATCCGCGACATCCTCCAGCGGTACGTCCAAGGTGGCGGGACGGTGATCTTCTCCAGCCACGTCATGGAGGTCGTCGAGCGGCTGTGCAGCCACGTCGCGATCATGGCGGAGGGGCGCATCCGCACCGTCGGCACGCTGGAACAGGTGACCGGCGGCCGGGATCTCGAAGAGGTGTTCGTCGAGGTGGTCGGCGGGCGGACCGCGACCGGCGAGGAACTCCAGTGGCTGTGAGCCTCTTCGCCCGGCTCAAACTCCGGGTGCTGCGCAACGGTTTCCGCGGTAAGCCCGCGCGGATCGCGATGTTCGTCCTGTCGCTGTTCTTCGGCGTCTGGTTCGGCGGCGGTGGCTGCCTCGCCCTGATCGCCTCGATGCAACCGGCCTACCCCGAGCTGACGGCGTTGGTCCCGGTGTTCGCCGGGGCGCTGCTCGTGATCGGCTGGCTGTTCGGCCCGCTGCTCTGGTTCGGCGTCGACGAAACCCTCACCCCCGCCAAGTTCGCCCTGCTTCCGATCCCCCGGCGCACGCTGATCACCGGTCTGCTCACGGCCGCGCTGCTCGGCGTCCCGGTCGCGGCCACCCTGGTCGCGACCTCCGGGCTGGTGATCGGGACGGCCCTCGGCCACGGGGCGGTCGCGGCGGTGGTGAGCGCGCTCGGCGTGGTGGTCGGCCTGCTGATGTGCGTGGCGCTCTCGCGGGCGGTCACCAGCGCGTTCGCGAACCTGCTGGGTTCCCGGCGAGTACGCGATCTGGCCGCGATCGGCCTCGCCCTGCTGGCCGCGTTGCTCGGGCCGGCGCAGATCTTCGGCATCTCGGCGCTCTCCCGGGCCGACTTCTCCCAGCTGAAGGGCTTCGCCGAGATCCTCGGCTGGACCCCGCTGGCCGCACCCTGGTCGGCCTCGGTCTCCGCCGCCCAAGGCGACTACCTGGCGGGATTGGCGAAGGTAGGGATCGGCGCGGCCACCACGGCTCTGTTGTTGTGGTGGTGGTCGGCGACCATCGAACGGGCCATGCTGGGCGCGACCGACGCGTCCGGTCCCCGGCGCGCTGCCGGCTCCGGCTCACCCGTGACCAGGTTCTTCGGCCGGTTGCGGTGGCTTCCGGCGACGGCCGAGGGCGCCATGGTGGTACGCGAGGCGCGCTACTGGTGGCGAGACACCCGTCGCCGGGCGAACCTGATCACCTTCGCCGTCCTGGGCGTCTTCCTGCCGGTGCTGTTCAACCTCGGCGGCCCGTCGGGACTATTGGGCGACGACGTGGACATCGAACCCCTACCGGACAATCCGGCGATCCGCACCGGAGCGATGGTGTTCGTGGGCGTACTGGCCGCGGTCGCGGTCGCCAACCAGTTCGGCTTCGACGGCACGGCGTACGCGCTGCACCTGGCGACCGGCGTACCGGGGCGACGGGAGATCCTCAGCCGCGTCCTGGGGTACTCGCTCTACATCGTCCCGTTGATCGTGGTCATCTCGGTGCTGGTCACCGTGCTCGGGGGCAACGCCGCCGAGATCCCGTTGCGGATCGGGACCCTGCTCGGCGCGTACGGGGTCAGCCTGGCGGCGTGCGTGATCGTGAGCGTCTTCGGCCCGTACGCGCTCCCGGAGACGTCGAACCCGTTCGCGGTGAACACCGGCGGCGGCCTGACCAAGAGCCTGCTCGCCCTGGTCGCCATGGTCGGCTCGGTCGCGTTGTCCTCGCCACTGATCCTGGCGGCTGCGCTGACCGGCGATCTGTGGACCTGGCTGGCCCTGCCCGTCGGCGTCGCGTACGGGGTGGGCGCGGTCTGGCTGGGCGTGATCATCGGAGGTGACGCGGTCGACCGTCGCGGCCCTGAGCTGCTCGCAGCCATCACACCACGCGGCTGACCTGCGGTTTTCTCGTTCTGTCCGGTTTTGGCACCCAACTCTGGCGACTAGGTCGGCCCATGGCCCGGGTTCCCGTCCGCGCTGCGGACCGGTACGGTACGACCGGTACGTGAAGGAGGCGCGCGAATGACGTCCGAGTTCCCCGACCGCGCGGGCGACGCCGGGTCGGACCGCTACGGCGTGTTCGGCACACCGCCGGCCGCCGAGGACTTCCCGGACTTCGCTCCCGGGCAGCCCAACGAGGCGGCACCAGCCTCGCCGTTCCCGATGTTCGGCGCGGATGAGGCGGCACCGCCCGCCGCGAACGGCGCATACGGCGGCTCGGCTCCGGCGCCCGCGTTCGGCGGCTTCCCGCCCGACGGCGGTGCGGCGGCTCATGACGCCCAGCCCGCATACGACGCTCCGCCGCCGGCACCCGCTTACGACGCTCCGCCGCCTCCGGCGGCTTCTTACGAGCCGTCGACGCCGTCCTACGACTCGCCCGCGTCCTCGTACAACCCGCCGGCGCAGTCCTACGACTCGCCCGCG
>JABFYB010000322.1 GCA_013361475.1 Hamadaea sp. | reverse complement strand
CGACTTCGATCTGGACAAGCTGTTCGAGTTCGGCTTGGGCCGGATGCTCGACGGCCTGGCCGCCTTCCTCGCACACGCTCGGCCTTAACGCTTC
Organism: Hamadaea sp.; assembly: GCA_013361475.1. Taxonomy (GTDB): domain Bacteria; phylum Actinomycetota; class Actinomycetes; order Mycobacteriales; family Micromonosporaceae; genus Hamadaea. The sequence goes on along the minus strand of JABFYB010000322.1, from coordinate 6,580 downwards.
GTCTCAGGGGCGGATCTGGTGGCCCTTTCGCGCTGGGTGAGCGGGCAGGCGCGGCGACCGGTCAGCTGACGCCGAGCAGGACGATGTCGAGGTCGCGCAGCCGGTCCTCATCGGTCTCGAACTCGATATTGGTGATCTTGCCGTCGTCGAAGGTGAACGCGAGGACCGCCTTGGCCCGGCCACGATGCGCCCACACCGCCGCCGGTACGCCGTCGACCAGCGCGAGCACGGCGGCTTGAGCCCGCCCGGAGAACATCGCGGCCACCGCCTGAGCCCCTTGGGCGTCGCCGGCCACCGCGTCGGGATCCAGCAGCTCGACGAGCGCGGTGAAGTCCCCAGCGCGGGAAGCCGCCAGGAACGCCGCGATGACTTCGCGCTTACGCGATCGGGCGGCGTCGGACGCGGCCGCCGCGCCCTGCACCCGGCGCCGGGCCCGGCTGGCGAGCTGACGTGCCGCGACGGGCGACCGGTCGAGGATGGTGCCGATCTCGGCGAACGAGACGTCGAAGACGTCGTGCATGACGAACGCCAGCCGCTCGGCGGGGGTCAGCGTGTCCAGCACCACCAGCAGCGCGACGCCGACCGAGTCCGCCAGCAGCGCCTCGTCCTCGGGACCGGCCGAGCCGGTCGGCATCGCCGGCTCGTCCTGCTCGGGCGGCAGCGCTCCAGCCGGGTCCTCGCGTCGCGTACGCCGGGATTCCAGCATGGTGAGGCAGACTCGGGCGACGACGGTGGTCAGCCAGCCCGCCGGGTTCTCCACCTGGGCGGTGTCGGCCCGGCTCACCCGCAGCCACGCTTCCTGCACCGCGTCCTCGGCGTCGCTCGACGAGCGCAGCATCCGGTACGCCACCGCCCGCAGCCGGTCCTGATGCTCGGCGAACTGCTCGTTGAGCCACTCCTGCTCGGCCATGTCACGTTCCTCCGTTCTCACCTGTCATACCGAATGACCGGCGAGATCCAGCCGATGTGACATCCGAAACCTACAAGGAGAGACCCATGAACCTGCACCTGAGCGCCCTGATGCTCGGCGTACGAGACCTGGACCGGGCCAAGAAGTTCTACGCCGAGGGGCTGGGCTGCGAAATCGAGAAGGACACCCGGCACTTCGCGCTGCTCAACCTCGGCGAGGGTACGCCGCAGCTGGCGCTCTACGAATGGGACGCGGCGGCCCTGGACGCCGGTGTCTCCGCCGAGGGAACCGGGTTCCGGGGCGCTTCGTTCCACTTCAACCCGGCCACCCGGGCCGAGGTCGACGAGACGATCGCCCGGGCGGTCGCCGCCGGCGGCAGCGTGGTGAAGGAGGCGGCGCCCGCCCAATGGGGCGGCTACTTCGGCTACTTCAGCGACCCGGACGGCTACCTCTGGAAGGTCACCACCTACGGCGAGTGAGCACTCGGCTCGCCGCGCCCTTTTCCCGCTGGATCAGGGATCTGGGTCGGATCTTGGGTCAAGATTCGACCGGGAACCCTGATCCAGCGGGAACACACGGAAGGATGGGGACATGAAGTTTCGGACCTACGTCGAGCCGCCGGAGCCGATGCACGGGCTGGAGGTGCCGCCGGAGGTGGTGGAGGCCCTCGGCGGCGGCAAACGCCCACCGGTGATCATCACGGTCAACGGGCATACCTGGAAGAGCCGGGTCGCCATCATGCGCGGGCGCAACCTGCTCGGCCTGAGCAACGCCAACCGGCAGGCCGCCGGCGTCACCGTCGGCGAACAGGTCGAGGTCACCCTCGAACTCGACGCCGAGCCCCGCGCCGTGGTCGAACCCGACGACTTCGCCCGCGCGCTGGACGCCGATCCCGCTGCCCGGGCGGCGTACGACGGGTTGGCGTACACCCACAAGCGGGAGCACGTGCTGGCGATCGAGGGCGCGAAGAAGCCGGAGACGCGGGCACGGCGTATCGAGAAGGCGCTGGCGATGCTGCGCGGCGAATGACCCTTCTGCTGAGAGCGCTCTCGGGTCTAGCGTTCTCCCTGCGGCGTACCCGAGCCGCTTGGCAGAGAGGCCAGGCCCGATGAGCAAGTTCAAGCCCACGATCGAGGACGTGGGGCGTGCCGCCGGAGTGTCGCGGGCGACCGCATCCCGCGTGATCAACAACGCGCCCGGGGTGGCCGCGCCGTTACGCGCTCGCGTCGAGGCTGCCATCGCATCCCTGGGGTACCGGCCCGACGAGCACGCACGGGCGCTCGCCTCCGGGCGTACGCGAGCCGTGGACGTCGTCGCGATCAGCTGCCCCGACGCCGGCTGGCTGGGCAACCACCCCTACTTCGGCTGGGTCCTGGCCGGGATGGCGCCCGTCCTCGACGGGGTGAACACGCAGCTGCGGCTGCATGGCGTCGGTTGGGAGAACGCCGCCGACGCCATCGACGAGATCGCCGCGAACTCCACCCTCGGCGCGGTGCTCGCCGACGTCCCGCCCGACCTGGCGGCCCGGTTCCATCGCCGCTGCCGCCGGGTCGTTTCGATGGTGCCCACCTCCCCTGTCGTTCCGGGGATGGCGGCCGACAACGTCGGCGGGGCGTACGCCGCGATCGAGGAGCTGTATCGGCTGGGCTGCCGGAGGATCGCCGCCGTGCACGGCCCGATCCTCAATCCCTGCGCGACCGAACGGCGTACCGGGCATCGGCAGGCGATCGAGCGGTTCGGGCTCGCCGAGCTGACCGTCGACGAGGACTTCAACCGCCACGGCGGCTATCGGGCCACCGAGCGGCTGCTCGAGCGCCACCCCGACATCGACGGCATCTTCGTCGCCTGCGATCTCATGGCCGCCGGGGCGATCCAGGCCGTGACCAACAGCGGTCGGCGCGTACCCGACGACGTGAGCATCATCGGGTTCGACGACAGCATCGTCGCGAGCTGCACCAACCCGCCCCTGACCACGATGGGGCTACCGGTCGAGGAGATGGCCGCGGCCGCCACCCGCCTGTTGCTCGACGGCGTCCCGCCGAGCGGCCTCCGGGTGCGGTTCCCGGTCAGCCTGGTCCGCCGGGACAGCACCCGCCCCACGGCGAGCCACTAGGTGATCTTGCCTAGATCATCTTCCTGGCTGTCGGAAGGCCGCGTCATCCCGGATAACGCGCTGAATCGGCGAGCGCCGACGAGGGCGGAACGCTAGGCGGTGCGGGAGCGCAGCCGCCGCAGCATCCGGGCGTCCTCGAAGCCGACCGCCCGCGCCGCCGCCTCGACGGTCGCGCCGTGCCCGATCAGGTGCTCCGCGCGTTCCACTCGCAGCAGTTGCTGATACCGCAACGGGGTCAGCCCGAGCACCCGGTCGAACAGGCGGGTGAGCGTACGCTCGCTGACTCCGCCGGAGGCGGCCAGTTCCGCCAACGGCAGGCGGTCGGCGTATCGGGAGTCGATGACGTCCTGGACCCGGTGCACCGCGTCGTTCACGTGGGCCCGATGACGCAGCATCGCGCTTTCCTGGCGTTCGTCGCCGTTGCGCCGGGCGTACACGACCATCTCGCGGGCGACCCGTGCGGCCAGGGCCGGGCCGTGGCGCTGGGCGAGCAGGTGCAGGGCCAGGTCGATGCCGCTGGCGATGCCGGCCGAGGTGACGACGCGGCCGTCCACGACGTAGAGCACGTCGCGCACGACGCCGGCCCGGCGGTAGACCGCGGCGAGCTCGTCCTGGAGGTCGTGGTGGGTCGTGCAGCGACGGCCGTCCAGCAGGCCCGCCTCGCCGAGGGCGAACGCGCCCGCGCAGACCGACGCGACCGTCCCACCTCGACGGTGGTGCTCCCGCAGCCGTTCCAGTGTCGCCGGGCGGAACTTGTCCCGGTTGTGCGCCGAGGCCGCCTTCCAGCCGGGCACCACCACGAGGTCGTCGGCGGTCAGCTCCGGCCACTCGAGGCCCGCGAGCAGCGACAATCCCTGGTTGGCCGCCACGCCCTCCTGCTCGCCCACGTACGCCAGCCGGTAGTCCGCGCCGAAGTCGGCGGCGGACGAGAACGCCTGCGCCGGTCCGGCCAGGTCCAGCAGGTGCACGCCGGGGGCGAGCAGGAAGACGACGGTGGTCACGCGCCGGTCAGCTCCTCTACCGTGGCGATCGTGGCGAACCGGCCGCTCAGCGCGTATTCGGTGCGGGCGAGGATCTCGTCGACGCCCAGCGTGCGCGGGTCGGCCAGGATCTCCTCGATCGACCGGCCTTCCGGGGCGTCGCGGTGCTCGATCGGGTTGGTGGCGGTCGCGTCGATCACGAAGGTCACGGCGTATCCGAGGTCGGAGGCGACCCGGGCGGTCGTCTCGACGCACTGTTCGGTGCGGATGCCGCAGACGACGACCTCGCCGATCCCGGCCTCGACCAGGCGCTGCTGAAGGTTCGTGGTGGTGAACGCGTTGTGCGAGGTCTTCCGCAGGATCGGCTCGCCGTCGGCCGGGACGAGTCCCTCGAACAGCCGCACGAACCCGAGGGCCGGATCGAAGACCGTGCCGGAGCCCGGCTCCTCGTGGAGGACCCAGACGATCTGCTCGCCGTTCGCCCGGAACGTTTCGGCCAACCGGGAGACCTGCTTGGCGATCTCCGGATTCGAGCTGGCGGCCCAGATCGGCCGCTGCCGGAACGACTCCTGAACGTCGATGACGATGAGTGCTCGCTTCTTCATGCCCCTGATCCTGCCCGCGGACGCCGGACGGCGTCAGGCACCATCATGCCGCGCACCGGACCGATCCGGTCAAACTACGGGGCCTCCATCGTCTGCGACCGGGCCATCTCGCGGAACGCGGCTACCAGGTAGAAGTCCAGGCCGCGGCGGGTGCCGGCCAGCAGATCGGCGATCATCACCGGGGCGTGCAAGGCCACGGCGCGCGCGCCCGGCCGCGCGATCCCATCCGCTTCCTCCGGATGTACGCCCAGCGCACCGGCCAGGATCACGAGAAGCACTTCGGGGTCGGCCTCGGGCAGCCAGGCGAGCGCGGCCTTGGTGGTCGTCTCGAGCACCGACCGGAGATCGTCGGCGTCCAGCCCGTCGGGGTGGGTCTCCTCCAGCAGCATCCGCAGCACGTCGCCGAGCAGCGGCCCAACGGCCGAGGGGTCGAACGCGGCCAGGTCGGCGGCCGCGGTTCGCAGTTCGTCGGCGTCGGCGGCCCGCGCCGCCGCGACCGCGGCGCTCGCCGCGGCCGCCATCGACCGGGCGGCGGGCGGAAGATCACGGAGGCTCACCGCCCCATTCTGCTCCCGCCCGCCGACACTCAGTACCGGTAGGCCCGGATCACCGTCAGGGTGGCGGTGTTGCCGTCGCTGTCGCGTACCGAGCCGCGTAGGGACACGAAGCCGTGCCCGGCCGGATGGCGTACGAGGGCAAGGCCGGCGGCGTACGGGACACACGTCCAGGTGGCTCCGTCGTCGACCGAGACGTCAACCGTCACGTCCCGAATCGCACCGACCCGAGCACCCGGTGCGGGCGTGAGATGCACCGGCATCACCAGATCCCGGCTCGGGGCGGTGTTCCGGTCGTCCAACCGCGGCGCGAACCGGATCTCCCACAGCGGCAGGACTCGGCTCGGGGCGTACGCCGAACGGAACTCCCACGCCGCTGTGACGTCGGTGGACAGGGCGTACGGGGCGCTCCGGTGGCTCTGCGCGACCAGGCGATAGCGGGCGTCGACCGCCGGGACGGCGAACGCGCCCGCCCCGCCCCACTCCTCCCGGCCGGTCTCGACGCCGTCGCGATAGAGCACTGTGGACCCCGTGTCCCCGCTGTCGCCGGGGTGGCCCGCGCCGTCGGCGTACATGGGGAGGTCGACCGTGATCGTGTCGCCGGTCCGGCGGACGCCCGAGTGCCACGGGACCTCCGAACCGGGCAGCGACGGCGACACGACCGCACCGTTGAACGTCTCCGCGACCGACGACCCGCCCCGGTACGCCGTCCACGCCCCCGTCGTGACCGCGCAGCCGAAGCACTCGCCCCAGCTCTCATAGACCCGCGTACGCCACTGCGTCGGCCCGTCGCCGTTGAAGTGCCGCACGATCGTCCCCGGGACCGCCGCCGCGTACGCGACCGCCGCCGCGTGCGTCTCCTCGCCGGGCAGGCGGCTGACGGCGTACCAGTCGACGGCCAGGCCCGGATCGTTGCCGCCGGCGAAGGTCGTGGTGACCGTCGCCAGTTCAGCCGACTGCGTATCCCGGTGGTAACCGGAGATCATGCGGCCGTCCTGGTTGTAGCGCACGGCGTACGCCTCGCCGCCGGACGGGGTGATCCACTGGCCCGCGATCGAGGAGGCGAAGCCTGGCACGTCCGCGCCGAGGTGGGCTGTGTAGAGCGAGTCCCAGCCGCCCGTGAACACCCCGCCTTCGGTCTGAAGCCCGGCCGCGTTCGTGTACGTGTAGTGCGCCGACGCCATCGCCACCTGGGCGGTGACGTCCGGCACGGTCAGCGAACTGGGTTTGGCGGTACGCGCGTCGAGCACCACCGTGGTGTCCCCAGCGACTGTGAACTGTGGCTGCACCAGCTCGGCTGCCTTCATGCCCGTCGAGTCGCCGCCGGCGATGAAGCCGTCGAGCAGGTAGACCCCGGCCGGTACCTCGATCGTCGCCGACCCGCGCGGGAAGACGTCGTAGTAGGTGGCGAAGTCCTC
>JABFYB010000446.1 GCA_013361475.1 Hamadaea sp. | reverse complement strand
GCCTCCACCACCTCGGTGAGGAAAGCGGTGCGTCGCGCCAGCGGCTCGATGAGGGTGACCGAAATGTCGGACCGAGCCACTGCGAGCACGATACCCGGCAGACCGGCCCCGGAGCCGACATCAATCACCGTTTCCCCGGAGGAAATCAACTCGGCCACGACCGCACAGTTGAGCAGGTGGCGATCCCAGATCCGGGGCGCCTCCCGCGGGCCGATCAGTCCGCGTACCACTCCTTCGGTGGCGAGGAGCCGCGCGTAGCTGGTGGCAAGGTCGAGCCTGGGCCCGAACAAGCGCGTGGCCGCAGATTCCAGAGAAGCAGGAACCCCGCCGGCCGAAGAGTCCGGCGCGGCGGGGTCGTGGGTCATGTGATCCATTATCTCGGTCGTCACACCGGGTGGACGACGATCCGGCGGTTCGGCTCGACGCCCTCGGATTCGCTCTCGACGCCCTCCGCCGCATTGACCACGTCGTGGACGCACTTGCGCTCGAACGCCGACATGGGCTCCAGCCGGACCGGCTCGCCGTGCTCGCGAACCTTCTCGATCGCGTTCTTGGCGACCGCGACGAGTTCCTTCTTGCGGTTGGCCCGGTACCCGCCCACGTCGAGCAGCAGCCGGCTCGGCGAGCCGGTCTCGCGGTAGATCGCGAGCCGGGTCAGCTCCTGCAGGGCCTCGAGGGTGGCGCCGCGCGGGCCGACGAGCGCACCCAGACGCTCACCGACCACCTCGACCATCGGGCGTCCCCCCGAGACCAACTCGTCGATGTCGCCGTCGAAGTCGAGGATGTCCAGCAGACCCTCGACATAGTCGGCCGCGATCTCACTCTGGTGGAAGAGCTCCTCGTCGCCGGCCGGTTCCGAACTCTGCTGCTCCGCCTCCGCGGTCGCCGCCACGTCCGCCTGCTCTTCGGCGGCCAACGCCTCGGTCTTCGTCTCGGTCACGCTGCTGTCTCCGTTGATTGTTGCGATGGCTTAGGGGGACGAGGCTCAGCCGACCTTCGGCTTCGAGCCGCCCTTCTTCGGGTTCGTCGGCTTCGCGCCCACCTTCGGCGCGAGCGCCTTGCGCTGCGCCTCGATCAGGTCGAGGTCCTCGTCCTTCTTCGCCTTGGCCTTCGGCTCGACCGGCTTGCCGTTGACGAGCGGCGGGTACTTCTTGAGCACCCAGAACTGCTGGCCGAGCGAGAACAGGTTGGTCGTGGTCCAGTACAGGATCAGACCGAGGGGGAACAGCGAGACGGAGAAGATCATCGTCAACGGGATGCCGTAGAGCATCAGCCGCTGAACCATCTTCTGCTGGGGGTCCTCGCTCCAGCCGGTCTTCAGGATCATCTGACGGCTGGTCATGTAGGTGGTGGCGATCATGATGATGCCGAAGATCACGCACAGTGCGGTCGCGAGCCCGCCGGCCTGGAGCGTGGCACCGATCGAGACGCCGAAAAGCTTCGCCTGCGTCGCGCTCTCGAACTGGGCGGTCGTCCACCCGTAGAGCGTCGGGTCGTGCGGCTTGCCGTCGAGGCGGCGGATGATGTGGAAGGCCCCGAGGAAGATGGGCATCTGGATCAGCAACGGAAGGCAGCCCATGAGGGGGTTGGCCTTCTCGGTGCGGTAGAGCTCCATCATCTCCTTCTGGAGCGTCTCCCGGTCACCCTTGTGCTTCTCCTGCAGCGCCTTCATCTTGGGCTGGATGGCCTGCATCGCCCGCTGGGAGCGGATCTGCTTGACGAAGAGCGGGAAGAGGACGCCTCGGACGGTGAGCACCAGGAAGACGATCGAGAGGACCCAGTCCCAGTTCGTCGACAGCCATTCGCCGACGCCGATCTCGTCCCAGACCCAGTGCCAGGAGAGCATGACCCACGACACCGCGTAGTAGATCGGATCAAGCATTAGGGTTGCGCTCCAGTCGCCTCGTTACGGCGGTGGGCGGCCGGCGGAACCGGATCGAACCCACCAGGGTGGAAGGGGTGACACCGCCCGATCCGCCGGATCGCCAGCCAGCTACCCCGCAGCGCGCCGTGGACGGCGAGCGCCTCCAGCGCGTAAGCACTGCAGGACGGGTAGAACCGGCAGCGGGCCGGCAGGCCCGGACTTATCCAACGACGGTACGCGATAACCCCCAGCGCCAGCACGCGACCGGGGAGTGTCGCAGGTCGCGCCACGCCAGGCAGGGTCTTCACGACGCCTCCCTGGTCCGGCGCGGGCGAGCCGCGGCCGCGAGCGCGGCGTCCAGGTCCGCGCTCAGCCGGTCGAACGGCGCGTGGGCCGCCGCCGGCAACGCGCGCACCACCAGAGTGGTGCCCATCGGGTACGCCGAGAGGCGCGCCGCGACAAGGTGACGTAGCCGACGTTTGACCTTGTTCCGGACAACCGCCCCGCCGACCGCCTTGGATACGACAAAGCCGACCTTAGGGCCGGTCATGTCACAGTCGGTACGGGAGGCGGACGTGACACAGCCCGAGAGCTCCCGGCTCTCGGGCTGGTCGATGCTGGTCTTCAAGTGGACGACCACGGTGCCCCGGCCGACACGTCGACCGGCGCGGACGGCGTCAGCGAACTCGCGGCTGCTCCGCAGACGATTCGCGGCCGGCAGCATGCGGCACCGCCCCGCTCGGCTCAGACGGCCAGGCGGGCGCGACCCTTGCCCCGGCGGGCGGACAGGACGGCACGGCCGGCCCGGGTGCGCATGCGCAGCCGGAAGCCGTGGGTCTTGGCGCGCCGACGGTTGTTCGGCTGGTACGTGCGCTTGCTCACGTCAGGCTCTCCTGCGGTCATCCCCGCCCCTGGACGGCGGCGGGGGAGGTCTTCTCGACGGTCTCGCGACTGTCTATTCGGCCGCCACCCTAGCATCCTTCTCCAGAGCGCTGGGCAGCGGAGCAACCTGTCCAGGGTACACGCTGCGTCGATCTGGGACCAAAGCGCGGTGGTCTTGTGGTCGCTGCCTCGTTATCCTGCTGGGACCCGGATGGGGGCCGGGGAGTGCTCGCCCGAGCCGCCAGGAGTGCGGTCAGTGTCACGTGGCCGCCCCGGGGCCACACGGCGCCGGGGTTGTGGATAACTTAGCTCGATGCCGTTGTGCGCAGAGTCCGCGCCGCGGGCGTCCGGGGAGAAGGTTGGGGGGCGAGAAGAGTGGGAGACCTCGACGCGGTCTGGGTGAACGCCGTCAACGATCTCGCCGACCAGATCATCTCGCCGCAGCAGCGGGCGTACCTTCAGCTCACTCGGCTGCGCGCGATCGTCGAGGACACCGCGCTGCTGTCGGTGCCGGACCCGTACACCCGGGACTTCATCGAAAGCCGGATGCGGCCGCAGATCACCGACGCGCTCTCCCGGAACCTCGGCCGCCCCATCCAGGTGGCCGTGACCGTCCGTCCGCCGGAGGACGACACCCAGCGGGCTCCCCTCTACATGGGCGGCGGCTACGGCTCCCCGGCACCCGCGAGCACGCCGGTGCCGCGCCCGATGCCGGTGGAGGAGCCACGCCCGGATCTTCAGCAGGCGCTGTCCTACCCGAGCGGGGCGTACCCGCCGGTGGCGATCACTCCGCCGCCGGACGGAGAGGACGCGTTGTTCGCCGTCCCCACTCAGCCCGTGCCCCGGGAACCCGTCCACGACGGGGCGCCCGAGAGCGGCCCCGGCCGCGCCGGTTCACCGAGCGCGCCGACGCCCTCGGTGTCGCCGGCCGAGGGACGTGGGCCGCTGGGGGCGCGGCAGGCCGCCGCCGAGACCGGTGGCAACAAGCTCAACCCGAAGTACATGTTCGAGACGTTCGTCATCGGGTCCTCGAACCGGTTCGCCCACGCCGCCGCGGTGGCGGTCGCCGAGTCGCCGGCGAAGGCGTACAACCCGCTGTTCATCTACGGCGGCTCCGGGCTGGGCAAGACGCACTTGCTGCACGCGATCGGCCATTACGCCCAGCAGCTCGGCAACGCCCGCGGCGTGCGATACGTCTCGACCGAAGAGTTCACCAACGACTTCATCAACTCCCTGCGCGACGACAAGCAGAGCGCGTTCCAGCGCCGCTATCGGGACGTCGACATCCTGCTGATCGACGACATCCAGTTCCTCGAGAACCGGGAGCGTACGCAGGAGGAGTTCTTCCACACCTTCAACACGCTCCACAACGCGAACAAGCAGATCGTGATCACCTCCGACCGGTCGCCCAAGCAGCTGGCCACTTTGGAGGATCGACTGCGTACGCGGTTCGAGTGGGGCCTGCTGGCCGACATCCAGCCGCCCGACCTGGAGACGCGGATCGCGATCCTGCAGAAGAAGGCGGCACAGGACCGGTTGTTCGCCCCGCCCGAGGTGCTGGAGTTCGTCGCCTCGCGGATCTCCAACTCGATCCGGGAACTCGAGGGCGCGCTGATCCGCGTGACGGCGTACGCCTCACTGTCCCGGTCGCCGGTGAGTCTCCAGATCGCGGAGGAGGTGCTCCGGGACTTCATTCCGGACGGCACCGCCCCGGAGATCACCGCCGACCAGATCATGGTGTCCACAGCGGACTACTTCGGGGTGAGCCTGGAGGACCTCCGCGGGCACTCCCGCTCGCGCGTGCTCGTGAACGCGCGCCAGGTCGCCATGTACCTGTGCCGGGAGCTGACGGCGATGTCGTTGCCCCGGATCGGGTCGGCCTTCGGCGGGCGCGACCACACCACGGTGATGCATGCCGAACGGAAGATCCGGCAGCAGATGGCGGAGCGACGCTCGCTCTACAACCAGATCGCGGAGCTCACCAACCGGATCAAGCAAACGCCCTGACCTGCACAAAGGACACTTCGACGGGCGGTGTGACCACAGGGTCGCGCCGCCCGTCGCTGTATATCGACACTCGTCGTCAAGTTATCCCCAACCGGTGGACGAAGGTTGTGGATTGCCTGTGGATATGTGTGGACGAAAAATTGTCCCTGTGGATTCAGTGTGGACAACCGACCAAGATCCGTGGACAGGTTTCCATGATCCGTGGATATCCCTGTGTACAAGCCCCTCCGGGCGGTCCGCCCGATCGGTGGATAACCCGGTGGATAACCTGTGGAAGTCTTGTGGGGAACGTGTGGGTAAGAGTGGACATTGTGTGGACACCGAATGTCCTGTGGATGGAAGAGCAGTTTTTCCACGGCTTCATCCACCGGTTGTCCACCGGCTGTGAACCCGGGTGAGCAGCGAAAACGGCAGTTATCCCCAGTTTCCACAGGCCCTACTATTACGACGGTAGAGATTTCTAAGAAGAAGAAAAACCAATCTTCGCGGTGTGGATGTTGGTGGGCTGCCGGCGGGCCGACCCCACCGAGCACCCGCACCGGAGAAGCCATAGGGTGGTTCACCGTCACACCTCGCCGTTAGGGTCGATAGTCCGTAAGAAGCTCTCGCTGACCCGACGCCCTGACATGAGATCCCCGGAGGCCTCGCATGAAGTTCCGTGTTGAGCGCGACGCGCTTGCCGACGCCGTTGCGTGGACCGCAAAGAGCCTGCCCAGCCGGCCGTCGGTGCCGGTCCTCGCAGGTGTGATGCTGCGCGTCGCCGACGGCCGCCTGCACGTCTCCGGCTTCGACTACGAGGTGTCCAGCCAGGTCGACGTCGAGGTCCAGGCGGACGCCGACGGCGCGGCCCTGGTCTCCGGCCGCCTGCTCGCCGAGATCACCAAGGCGCTCCCGGCCAAGCCGGTGGAGATCGCCGCCGTCGGCTCGCACCTCGAACTCGTCTGCGGCAGCGCGCGGTTCACCCTGCCGACGATGCCGGTCGAGGACTACCCGACGTTGCCCGAGCTGCCGCAGAGCGCCGGCACCGTCGACGCGGCCACCTTCGCCGCCGCCGTCGCCCAGGTCGCCATCGCGGCCGGCCGGGACGAGACGCTGCCGATGATGACCGGCGTACGCCTGGAGCTGTCCGGTTCCACGATCGCGCTCCTCGCCACCGACCGTTACCGGCTGGCCGTCCGGGAGATCAGCTGGGAGCCGGGGTCCGACGACGTCGAGACCACCGCCCTGGTGCCGGCGCGGACGCTGGCCGACACCGCCAAGACGCTCGGCCCGCTGGGCGGCAGCGTGACCGTCGCGCTGGCCACCGCCGGCGCGGGCGAGGGCATGATCGGGTTCGCCGGTGGCACCCGCAAGACCACCAGCCGCCTGCTCGACGGCCAGTCCTACCCGCCGGTGCGGTCGCTGTTCCCGGCGTCGTTCAACGCCGAGGCGCGGGTGCCGGTGAGCGCCCTGGTCGAGGTCGTCAAGCGTGTGTCGCTGGTCGCCGAGAAGGCCACCCCGATCCGGTTGTCCTTCACCGAGGAGGGCCTCGTCGTCGAGGCGGGCGGCACCGAGGAGGCTCGGGCGAGCGAGGCGATGGAGGCCACCTTCACCGGTGAGCCGTTCACGATCGCGTTCAACCCGCAATACCTCATCGACGGACTGGGCGCCCTCGGTGCGGCGACCGCCGTCTTCGGGTTCACCGACGCCTTCAAGCCGGCGGTTCTCATGCCGGCCGGCGACGACGGCGAGGTTGTGCCGGGTTACCGCTATCTGATCATGCCGATCCGGGTCGGGCGCTAGCCTGAACCTTCAGGGGGCGGGCCGCGCGCCGAAGATCGCCGCGTCCGGCGTCCGTCTCGAACACGGCAAGCACACCTGAGTGGAGTGACCATGCAACTCGGACTCATCGGCCTCGGCAAGATGGGCGGCAACATGCGTGACCGCCTGCGCGA
>JABFYB010000409.1 GCA_013361475.1 Hamadaea sp. | reverse complement strand
CGGTCGAGCCGGAGCAGCTCGTCAGCGTTCATGCGACCGCGATCGGGCCGCGGCCGCGGCCGCCCGGACCAGGGCCGGGCCGTGGAAGATGAACCCGGTGTAGAGCTGGACGAGGCTGGCCCCGGCGTCGAAGAGCCGGGTCGCGTCGTCGGCCGACATGATCCCCCCGACCCCGATGATCGGCAGGCGGCCGCCGGTCTCGGCGTGCACGAAGGAGACGACTTTGCGAGCGCGCTCGGTCAGCGGGCGGCCGGACAGCCCGCCCGCCTCCGTGGCCAGCTGGGCGTCGGCCGCGGCGAGCCCGTCCCGCCCCAGCGTCGTGTTGGTCGCGATCAGGCCGGCCACTCCCCGATCCGCGCAGACCTGCAGGACCTCGCCGATCGCGGTGTCACTCAGGTCGGGCGCGATCTTCACCAGCACGGGGGTGCCCTTCGCCTCCCGGACCAGCGCGGCCAGCAACTCGTCCAGGTGCCCCTTGTCCTGCAGGTCCCGCAGGCCCGGGGTGTTCGGGGAGGACACGTTGACGGCCAGATAGTCGGCGTACGGACGGAGCAGCTGCAGGCTGTAGACGTAGTCGTCGACCGCCTCCGCCAGCGGCGTGATCTTCGACTTGCCGAGGCTGATGCCCAGCGGGGCGCGCAGCCCCAGCGGCCCGGCCATCGCGGGCAGGTCGCCCGGCGTCCGGGTGCGGATGAGGGTCGCCGGGGTGTCCGGGACGTTCGGCCGCCGGGCGGGCTCGCCCAGCAACGCCGTCAGCCGCCCGGCCAGCGCCATCGCGCCCTCGTTGTTGAACCCCATCCGGTTGACCACGGCCTCGCTGGCCTGACCCCGGAACAGCCGAGGCTTGTCGTTGCCCGGCTGCGCCTTCGCCGTGACCGTGCCGACCTCGACGAAGCCGAAGCCCAGCGCCGGCCACGCGGCCAGGGCGATCCCGTTCTTGTCCATCCCGGCGGCCAGACCGACCGGGTTGGGGAAGTCCACCCCGAACACTCTGGTCGGGGCGGCCACCGCGTACCGGCGGCGCAGGGACTCCAGGACCCGGTGCCGCCCGGACATCCCCGCCAGCCGATGCAGGGTCGCCTCGTGGGCCGCCTCGGCGTCGCCTCCCCCGATCCGGAACAGCGCCGGGCGTACGAAGGACTCGAAGAAGCTCACCGCTCCGCTCCCAGCTCCGGGCGAAGTGCCTTGTGCAGTTCCTGCAGTGGGCGTACCCGCAGATCTCCGGCGATGAGCGCCTCGATGCCCATCACCGCCGCCGCGGCGCCCGGGACCGTCGTGATGCACGGGATGTCGGCCGCGACCGCGGCCGAGCGGATCTCGTAGCCGTCGGACCGGGCACTGGCCCCCGAGCCCTGCGGGGTGTTGATCACGAGCTTGACCTCGCCCGCGCCGATGAGCGAGATGGCGTCGCGCTGGTCGCCGGCGTAGTGCTTGCCGACCACCTCGCAGCCGATGCCGTGCCGCCGCAGCACCTCGCCGGTGCCCTCGGTCGCGATGATCTCGAACCCGAGGTCGGCCAGCCGCTTGACCGGGAAGATCATGGCGCGCTTGTCCCGGTTGGCGACGCTCACGAAGATCTTGCCGCTGGTCGGCAGCGACCCGTACGCGGCCGCCTGCGACTTGGCGAACGACTGCCCGAAGGCGGTGTCGATGCCCATGACCTCGCCGGTGGACTTCATCTCCGGGCCGAGCAGCGAGTCGACGCCCTTGCCGGCCGGGGTGCGGAACCGCTTGAACGGCAGCACCGCCTCCTTCACCGCGATCGGGGCGTGCTCGGGCAGCTGACCGCCGTCGCCGGTGGCCTGGAGCATGCCCTCGGCCCGCAGGTCGGCGATGGTCGCGCCGAGCATGATCCGGGCCGCCGCCTTGGCGAGCGGAACCGCGGTCGCCTTGGAGACGAACGGCACCGTACGCGACGCGCGGGGGTTGGCCTCCAGCACGTAGAGGGCGTCGTCCTTGAGGGCGTACTGCACGTTGAGCAGCCCCTGTACGCCGACCCCGCGGGCGATCTTCTCGGTGTAGTCGCGGACGACCTTCAGGTGCGAGGCGCCGAGCGTGATCGGCGGCAGCGCGCACGAGGAGTCACCACTGTGGATGCCCGCCTCCTCGATGTGCTCCATGACGCCGCCGATGTAGACCTCGCCGTCGGCGTCGCAGAGCGCGTCCACGTCGATCTCGATGGCGTCGTCGAGGAACCGGTCGACCAGCACCGGGTGCTCCGGCGAGATGTCGGTCGCCCGGCCGATGTAGTCCCGCAGCGTGTCGTCGTCGTAGACGATCTCCATGCCGCGCCCGCCGAGCACGTACGACGGTCGCACCAGGACGGGGTAGCCCACCTCGTCGGCGATCTTCTTGGCGTCCTCGTAGGACGTCGCGGTGCCGTGCGCGGGCGCGCGCAGGCCCGCCCGGGCCAGCACCGCGCCGAACGCGCCCCGCTCCTCGGCGAGGTGGATCGACTCCGGGCTGGTGCCGACGATGGGCACCCCGGCGGCCTTGAGGCGCTGCGCCAGGCCCAGCGGCGTCTGCCCGCCGAGCTGCACGATCACGCCCACGACGCCGGGGCCGCCGGCGGCCGTGCCCGAACTGTGCTCGGCGTGGACCACCTCGAGGACGTCCTCGAAGGTCAGCGGCTCGAAGTAGAGCCGGTCGGCGGTGTCGTAGTCGGTCGAGACCGTCTCCGGGTTGCAGTTGACCATGACGGTCTCGAACCCGGCCTCGCGCAGCGCCATGACGGCGTGCACACACGAGTAGTCGAACTCGATGCCCTGCCCGATCCGGTTCGGCCCGGACCCCAGGATGAGGACCTTCGGGCGGTCGCTCGGGGCGACCTCCGTCTCCTCGTCGTAGCTGGAGTAGTGGTACGGCGTCTTCGCCGCGAACTCGGCCGCACAGGTGTCCACCGTCTTGTAGACCGGACGCAGTCCGAGGCGGTGCCGCAGCGTGCGTACGCCTTCCTCCCCGGCGAACTCGGGTCGCAGGGCGGCGAGCTGCCGGTCGGAGAACCCGGCGCGCTTGGCCCGGCGCAGCAACGGCTCGTCGAGCACCGCCGCCTGCTCCACCTCTTCCCGCAGCGTGATGAGCGAGGCGATCTGGGTGAGGAACCAGGGGTCCACTCCCCCGCTGGCCTCGTGCACCTGCTCGACGGTCGCGCCGAGGCGCAGCGCCGCCTCGATCGTGTAGAGCCGCCCGTCGTGCGGAATCCGCAGCGCCGTCAGCGCCTCCTCGGCGGTGCCGAACTGATCCTTGACCGTCCAGAACCCGGCCTGCTTGGTCTCCATCGAGCGCATCGCCTTGCCGAGCGCCTCGGTGAAGTTGCGGCCGAGGCTCATCGCCTCGCCGACCGACTTCATCGTGGTGGTCAGCTCGGGATCGGCCCCGGGGAACTTCTCGAAGGCGAACCGCGGGATCTTGACGACGACGTAGTCCAGCGACGGCTCGAACGCGGCCGGGGTCTGGAGCGTGATGTCGTTGGGGATCTCGTCGAGGGTGTAGCCGATGGCGAGCTTCGCCGCGATCTTCGCGATCGGGAAGCCGGTCGCCTTCGACGCCAGCGCCGACGACCGCGACACCCGCGGGTTCATCTCGATGACGACGATCCGGCCGTTCTCCGGGTTGATCGCGAACTGGATGTTGCAGCCGCCGGTGTCCACGCCGACCTCACGCAGCACGGCGATGCCGAGATCCCGCATGACCTGGTATTCACGGTCGGTCAGGGTCATCGCGGGCGCGACGGTCACCGAGTCTCCGGTGTGGACGCCCATCGGGTCGAGGTTCTCGATGGAGCAGACGACCACGACGTTGTCGTGCTTGTCGCGCATCAGCTCCAGCTCGAACTCCTTCCAGCCGAGCACGCTCTCCTCGATGAGCACCTCGTGCACCGGGGAGGCGGCCAGCCCGGACCCGGCGATGCGCTCCAGGTCCTCGTCGGTGTGCGCCATGCCGGAGCCGAGGCCGCCCATGGTGAAGCTCGGCCGGATGACGACCGGCAGACCCAGGTCGGCCGCGGTCTCGCGGACCTCGTCCATCGAGTGGCACACGCGCGAGCGCGGCACCAGCGCCTCGTCGGCCATGCCGACCCGGGCACCCGCGCGCGCCACGATCTCCTTGAAGAGCTGACGGTCCTCACCGCGCCGGATGGCGTCGATGTTCGCCCCGATCAGCTCGACCTTGTACTTGTCGAGCACGCCCGCCTCGTGCAGGGCCACCGCGGTGTTCAGCGCGGTCTGCCCGCCGAGCGTCGGCAGGATCGCGTCGGGCCGCTCCCGCTCGATCACCTTCGTGACGAAGTCCGGCGTGATCGGCTCGACGTAGGTCGCGTCGGCGAACTCGGGGTCGGTCATGATCGTCGCGGGGTTCGAGTTCACCAGCGAGACGCGGATGCCCTCCGCCCGCAGCACCCGGCAGGCCTGCGTACCGGAGTAGTCGAACTCGCAGGCCTGGCCGATGACGATCGGACCGGAGCCGATGACCAGGATGTGCTTCAGGTCTTCGCGCTTCGGCATCAGTTGGCCCCTTCGATCAGCTGCTTGAAGCGGTCGAACAAGTAGTCGGCGTCATGGGTGCCGGCCGCCGCTTCGGGGTGGTACTGGACGGTGAAGGCGGGCACGTCCAGCGCCCGCAGCCCCTCGACCACGTTGTCGTTCAGGCAGACATGGGAGACCTCGACCCGGCCGAACTCGGTGTCCACCACCTTGTCCAGCGGGGCGTCCACAGCGAAGCCGTGGTTGTGGCTGGTCACCTCGACCTTGCCGGTGGTGCGGTCCATCACCGGCTGGTTGACGCCCCGGTGGCCGTAGCCCAGCTTGTAGGTGCCGAAGCCGAGCGCGCGGCCGAGGATCTGGCTGCCGAAGCAGATGCCGAACAGCGGAATCCGGCGGCGCATGACCTCCTGGGCCAGGGCCACCGGGTGGTCGGCGGTCGCCGGGTCGCCCGGCCCCGGCGAGAAGAACACCGCGTCGGGCTGCACCGCCAGCAGGTCCTCCAGCGACGAGGTCGACGGCAGGATGTGGGTGGTCACCCCGCGCGCGGCCAGCCGCCGCGCCACGTTGCGCTTGATCCCCAGGTCCAGGGCCGCGACGGTGAAGAGCTTCTCGCCTTCGGCGTCCACCGTGTACGCCTGACGGGTCGTCACTTCGCTGGAGAGATCCGCCCCGACCATCTGCGGGCTGTTCCGGACCTTCGTCAGCAGCGAGTCGGCGTCGAGGTCCACACTGGACACGCCGACCCGCATCGCGCCGCGGTCGCGCAGGTGCCGCGTCAGCGCCCGGGTGTCGATCCCGGCGATGCCGACGACCCCCTCGGCCTTCAGCCGATCCTCGAGTTCGCCGGTGGCGCGCCAGTTCGACGCCTCCCGCGACGGGTCGCGGACCACGTATCCGGCGACCCAGATGCGGTCGGACTCGTCGTCCTCGCCGTTGACCCCGGTGTTGCCGATGTGCGGCGCGGTCTGCACGACGACCTGACGGTGGTACGACGGGTCGGTCAGCGTCTCCTGGTAACCGGTCATCGCCGTGCTGAACACGGCCTCGCCGAAGGTCTCCCCGACGGCGCCGAACGCCTCGCCACGGAAGGTCCGGCCATCCTCAAGTACCAGAATGGCTTCACTCATGCTGCTGCCTTCCCGTCGAGAGCGGTGCGCTTACCCCGCAGGAAGGTCGCGACCACCTTGCCCGGCAACTCCATCCCCGCGTACGGGGTGTTGGCGCTGAGGCTGGCGAGCGCGGCCGGATCGACGGTGAACCGGGCCTGCGGATCGATGAGGGTGAAGGTCGCCGGGGCACCCGGGACCGGAGTGTGGCCGTGCTCGTCGAGCCCGGCGATGCGGGCCGGCGTACGCGACATGCGGTCGGCGATGCCGTCCCAGCCCAGTTCGTCGCCGACCGTGTGCAGGACGATCGGCAGGGCCGTCTCCAGGCCGAGCATGCCCGGCCGGGCGTACGCCCACTCGCATTCCTTGTCCTGAGCGGCGTGCGGGGCGTGGTCGGTGGCGACGATGTCGATGGTTCCGTCGACGAGCCCGCGCCGCAGCGCCTCGACGTCGTCGGCGGTACGCAACGGCGGGTTCACCTTGAACACGGGGTCGTAGGGGGCGGTGCCCTCGATCGACCCGCCGACCGCCTCGTCGGTGAGCAGCAGGTGATGCGGCGTGACCTCGGCGGTGACGCGTACGCCCCGCGCCTTGGCCTGGCGGATGACCTCGACGCTGCCGGCCGTCGAGACGTGGCAGACGTGCAGGCGGGCACCGGTGTGCGCGGCGAGCAGGACGTCGCGGGCGATGATCGCCTCCTCGGCGACCGACGGCCAGCCGGTCAGCCCGAGGCGGGCCGAGACGTCGCCCTCGTGCATCTGCGCGCCCTGGGTGAGCCGCGGCTCCTCGGCGTGCTGCGCGATGACCCCGTCGAACGCCTTGACGTACTCCAGCGCACGGCGCATCAGGCGGGGGTCGTGCACGCACATGCCGTCGTCGGAGAAGATCCGGACGGTGGCGGCGGAGTCGGCCATCGCCCCCAGTTCGGCGAGCTTCTCCCCGCCGAGGCCGACGGTGACCGCGCCGATCGGCTGGACGTCGACCAGCCCGGCCTCGCGGCCGAGCCGCCAGACCTGCTCGACGACGCCGGCCGTGTCGGCGACCGGGTTGGTGTTGGCCATGGCGCAGACCGCGGTGAATCCGCCGAGCGCGGCGGCCCGGGAGCCGGTCAGCACGGTCTCGGCGTCCTCCCGGCCCGGCTCGCGCAGGTGGGTGTGCAGGTCGACCAGGCCGGGCAGGGCGATCAGCCCGGTGCCGTCCATGACCTCTTCGGTGCCGTCCGCGCTGTCGACGATCACGTCGTCGCGGACGACCAGGTCGACGGGAGCACCGCCCAGCACGCTGACGTTGCGGATCAGGTAGCTCACGAACGACCTCCGAGCAACAAGTAGAGACAAGCCATCCGGACGGAGACGCCGTTGGCGACCTGTTCGACGATGGTGGAGCGGGGCGAGTCGGCCACCTCGGGGGCGATCTCGACGCCGCGGTTCATCGGACCGGGGTGCATGACGATCGCGTGGTCCGGCATCCGCCGCAGCCGCGCGCTGTCGAGCCCGTAGCGCTTGTAGTACTCCTGCGACGACGGGAAGAAGGCCGCGTTCATCCGCTCTTTCTGGACCCGCAGCATCATCACCACATCGGCGTGGGGCAGCACCGAGTCGAAGTCGTAGCTGACGCCCAGGCTCGGAGTGAGACTGCCGAACGCGGGCGGCACGAGGGTCGGCGGGCCGACCAGGGTCACCTTCGCACCCAGCGTGTGCAGCAGCAGCGCGTTCGACCGGGCGACCCGGCTGTGCAGGACGTCGCCGACGATCGCGACGTTGAGCCCTTCGACCTTGCCCATGCGCGAGCGCATCGTGTACGTGTCGAGCAGCGCCTGCGTCGGGTGCTCGTGCGTGCCGTCGCCGGCGTTGAGGACGCTGCCGTGCACCCAGTGTGTGAGCCGGTGCGGAGCACCCGAGGCGGGATGCCGGATGACCACCGCGTCGGCGCCCATGGCCTGCAGCGTCCAGGCGGTGTCCTTGAGCGACTCGCCCTTCTCGACGCTGGAGCCCTTGGCCGAGAAGTTCACGACGTCGGCCGACAACCGCTTGGCGGCCACCTCGAAGGAGGTCCGGGTCCGGGTGCTGTCCTCGTAGAAGAGGTTCACCACCGTCCGCCCGCGCAGCGTCGGCAGCTTCTTCACCTCGCGACCCGCGACCGTCGCCATCTCGGCGGCGACGTCGTGGATCTGGGTGGCGGTCGCGGCGTCCAGATCGGCCGCGGAGAGCAGATGCTTGATCACTTCACGCCTCCGTCGTTTCGCCGGTCAGCCGGACTTCGTCCACGCCGTCGACCTCGCTGAGCAGCACCTTGACCTGCTCGGCGAGGGAGGTCGGGATGTTCTTGCCGACGTAGTCGGCCCGGATCGGCAGCTGGCGGTGGCCGCGGTCGACCAGGACGGCCAGTTGCACCGCCGCCGGGCGGCCGAGATCACTGATCGCGTCGAGCGCCGCCCGCACCGTACGCCCGGAGTAGAGCACGTCGTCGACGAGGATCACCTTGCTGCCGTCGATGCCACCGCTGGGCAGCTCGGTGCGGCCGACGGCCCGGGTGGACTGCCGCGCGAGGTCGTCGCGGTAGAGCGTGATGTCGAGCGTGCCGACCGGCAACTTCACCTGCTCGAAGGCGTTGATGCGCTCGGCGAGCCGGTGCGCCAGCGGTACGCCGCGGGTGGCGACTCCGAGGAGGACGACGTCGCTCGCACCCTGAGTCTTCTCGAGAATCTGATGAGCGATTCGATCGAGTACGCGGTGAATGTCCGCTTCTGAGAGTATGACTTTGTAGGCCAACAGGGACCCCCTTCCCCGCCTCACGGGACGGGATTAAAGAGTGTCTGGATATGCCTCTCGGACTCTCCGCGAGGAGATCGTCAAGGTCTTCGACGACCCTACCAACTCGGCTATGAGCAGCCAATGTGAGGGTCGTCCCGCCGGTTCAGGCAGGCTCGGGGAGGCCGTTCGGCCCATCGGCGTACCAACAAGTGGGCTAGCAGCACTTGACCACAGCGCGTAACCGACGTACCGTCACGCTGCGTAACGATCACTCGTGGATCAGCACTGTGGGAGGGTCTGAATGTCGACGGAATACTCCAGGTCACTGGGTGCCCGGCTGCGCTCGATCCGCACTCAGCAGGGCCTCTCCCTGCAGGGCGTGGAGGAGAAGTCGAACGGCCGCTGGAAGGCCGTGGTGGTCGGCTCCTACGAACGCGGCGACCGCGCGGTGACCGTCTCGCGCCTGGCCGAGCTGGCCGATTTCTACCGCGTGCCGGTCTCCGAGCTGCTCCCCGACGGTGCTGAGGTGAAGCAGAGCGAGGAGCGCGCCACCAAGATCGTCCTGGACCTCGAGAAGCTCTACGAGTCCTCGAACGAGGAGCTGGGCTACGTCGCCCGGTACGCCCGAGCCATCCAGCAGCAGCGCGGCGACTACAACGGCCGCATCCTGTCGATCCGCGCGGACGACATGCGGGCGCTGGCCATCATGTACGACAAGTCGCCGTCGGAGTTCACCGACCGGCTCGCCGAGCTGGGCGTCCTCGTCCCCGATCCGCGGGCGTTCTTCGCGGGCAGCTGACCGCCGTCGTGAAAAAGCCGCCCCGAGGGGCGGCCTTTTCGTATGCGGCAAGCGCTCAGTGGGCGTAGTCGGCGATGCGGCCGAGGATCCCGTTCAGGAAGCGCGGCGAGTCGTCGGTCGAGAGTTCCTTGGCGAGTTCGACCGCCTCGGTGATCGCCACCGGATCGTCCACGTCCTCGACGTAGAGCAGTTCGTAGACGGCGATCCGGGCCAGGTTGCGGTCGACCACCGGCATGCGGTCGATCGTCCAGCCCTCGGCGTAGCTCGCGATGAGCTCGTCGATCCGGTCGAGGTGGGCGGAGACGCCCTCCACCAGCGACACGGCGTAGGGCAGGTGCTCCGGGCGCGGATACTCCAGGCGCTCGACATACTCCGACAGCGTCTTGGCGATGTTGCGGTCGCGCAGGTCGGCCTCGTAGAGGACGTCCAGTGCCCGCTTGCGCGCCTTGCGGCGAGCGGGCATCTGCGACTTCGGTGCCTCAGCCATTTGCCATCCCTGCGGTGTGCGATGCCGGTTGCCACCCCTGCGGTGCGCGAGCCATCAGGAACGGCCCAGGTAACGCCCGTCGCGGGTGTCGACCTTGATCTTCTCGCCGGTGGTGATGAACAGCGGCACCTGCACGGTCGCGCCGGTCTCGATGGTCGCCGGCTTGGTGCCGCCGGTGGAGCGGTCGCCCTGCAGACCGGGCTCGGTGTAGGTGACCTCCACCATGACCGAGGTCGGGAGCTCGACGTAGAGCGGCTCACCCTCGTGGGTGGCCACGACGACCTCGGCCTCGGGCAGCAGGTAGTTGGCGTTGCCGCCCACGGTGGCCCCGGAGACATGGATCTGGTCGTAGGTGTCCAGGTCCATGAAGACGAAGTCCTCGCCGTCGGCGTACAGGTACTGCATCGAACGCTTGTCGACGTTGGCGGTCTCGACCTTGGTGCCGGCGTTGAAGGTCTTGTCGACGACCTTGCCCGAGAGCACGTGCTTGAGGGTGGTCCGCACGAACGCGGGCCCCTTGCCGGGCTTGACGTGCTGGAACTCGACCACACTCCACAGCTCGTTGTCGAGGTTGAGCACCATGCCGTTCTTGAGGTCGTTCGTGCTGGCCACTGGAAAAGCTCCCGGGTATGCGAAATTGATAACGAACAAGCCGGACCAGTTTACCGGCCGGTCATCAGGCCGCTGGAGCCGAGGTGTCGGTGATCACCCGGGACAGGTGGGACAGGGCGAGCCGGTAGCCGTCGACGCCCAGCCCGGCGATGACCCCGGTCGCCACGGCGGAGATCACCGAGTGGTGGCGGAACTCCTCCCGCGCGTGGATGTTCGAGATGTGCACCTCGACCAGCGGGGCCTTCAGCATCGCGCAGGCGTCCCGGAGGGCGTACGAGTAGTGGCTCCAGGCCGCCGAGTTGAGCACCACGGGGGCCGCCTCGTCGGCGGCGGCGTGCAGCCAGTGGATCAGTTCGGCCTCGTCGTCGGTCTGGCGGCACTCCACGTCGAGGCCGAGCCGCTCACCCTCCGCGACGCACATCTTGACCAGGTCCTCGTAGCTGGTCGCGCCGTAGATCAGGGTCTGCCGGGTGCCGAGCCGGCCCAGGTTCACCCCGTTCAGGACATAAACCTTCGTCACCGTACAAGCTCCTCGTAGGCGGCGCGTAGCAGCGCCTCGTCCTCGATCGGCACGGTCACCGGCTTGGCCACCTCGTCCAGCAGGACGAAGCGCAGCGCGGCGCCACGCGCCTTCTTGTCCACTCGCATCGCGGGCAGCAACTGCTCCCACGCGTCCGCACGGTAGGTCACCGGCAGCTCCAGGTCGGCCAGGATCCGCCGGGTCCGGTCCACCACGTCGACCCGCCCGGTACGCCGGGACAGCAGCGCGGCGTACACCATCCCGACCGCGACGGCGTGCCCGTGCGGCCAGGCGTAGCCCTCGACCCGTTCGATGGCGTGCCCGAGGGTGTGCCCGTAGTTGAGGATCTCGCGGCGGCCCTGTTCGGTCAGGTCCTCCGCGACCACCTCGGCCTTGACGCGTACCTTCCGCTCGATCAGCTCCCGCAGGACGGACCCGGCGGGGTCGGTCGCGGCCCGCAGGTCGGCCTCGAACAGGTCGAGGATGACCGGGTCGGCGATGAACCCGCCCTTGACCACCTCGGCGAGCCCGGCACGCAGCTGGTCCCCGGGCAGGGTGTCGAGCGCGGACAGTTCGCACAGGACGCCGGCCGGCGGGTGGAACGCGCCGACCAGGTTCTTCCCGGCGGCGACGTTGATCCCGGTCTTGCCCCCGATCGCGGCGTCGACCATGCCGTTGATGCTGGTCGACACCGGAATCCAGGCGACGCCGCGCAGCCAGCAGGCGGCCACGTAGCCGGCGAGGTCGGTCGCCGCTCCCCCGCCGACGCCGACCACGACGTCGGAGCGGGTGAACCCGGCCGCACCGAGCGCGTCCCAGCACAGCTGGGCGGTCGCGAGCGTCTTGCCCGCCTCGGCGTCCGGGATCTCGATCGGCAGGACGGTGAGGCCGGCGTCGATCAGCTCGTGCGCCGCGTGCTGCGCGTAGTGCTCGACCGACCGGGTGAAGATCACCGCCGCCCGAGTGGCCTTGCCGGTCAGCCGAGGCAGCTCACCATGCAGGCCCCGCCCCACTACCACCTCATACGGCCGCGCCCCGCCGACGCCGATTCGCGTGATCATTGCGTCAGGCATGCTGTTGAATCGGACATTTTCCCTCGCGATACGACTTGGTTGGCGCAATGATCACGCTCGACCGGCGGCTGGGCCGCCAGGTGCGAGCGGCGTCAGCCGCCGAGCGCCTGACGCAGTTCGGCGGCGATGTCCGCCGGCTCGCGGCCGTCGGTCTTCACCGTGACGGTCGCGACCTCCTCGTACAGCGGACGGCGTTGGTCCAGGAGGTACTTCAGGGTGGCCCGGGGGTTCAGCTCCAGCAGCGGCCGGCCTTGGCCGAGCCCGATGCGCTGCACCGCGTCGGGCAGCTCGACGCTCAGATAGACGACGGTATGCCCGGCGAGCAGCACCCGGGTCTGCTCGGCGAGGATCGCCCCGCCACCGAGCGACACGACACCCTCGTGCTCGGTCAGCGCGGCGGCGACGGCCGCGCGTTCGAGCGCCCGGAAATGCTCCTCGCCGTCGTCGACGAAGATGTCCGAGATCGGCTTCCCCGCGCTCGCGACGATATCGGCGTCGACGTCCCGGAACGGTACGCCCAGCTCCTCGGCCAGCAGCTCGCCGACGGTGGTCTTGCCGCTGCCGGGCGCGCCGACCAGCACCGCTATCGGCCGGCTCATCGGATCACCAGGTTCTCGAGGTAGCCGTCGAGGTTCCGGCGGATCTCCGCGACCGAGTCCCCGCCGAACTTCTCCAGCGCCGCCTCGGCGAGCACCAGCGCCACCATCGCCTCGGCGACCACGGCCGCGGCCGGGACGGCGCAGACGTCGGATCGCTGGTTGATCGCGGTCGCCGACTCGCCGGTCGTCACATCGATCGTGTTCAGTGCCCGGTTGAGCGACGAGATCGGCTTCATCGCCGCGCGTACGCGCACGGGCTGGCCGTTGGTGATGCCGCCTTCCAGCCCGCCCGCGTGGTCGGTGTTGCGCAGTACGCCGTCCGGGCTCGGGAAGATCTCGTCGTGCGCGACCGAACCCCGGGACCGGGCCTGCAGCCAGGCATCGCCGATCTCCACGCCCTTGATGGCCTGGATCGACATCAGGGCGGCCGACAGCCGCGAGTCGAGTTTGCGATCCCACTGGGTGTGGCTGCCCAGGCCCGGCGGCACGCCGTAGGCCAGCACCTCGACGACGCCGCCCAGCGTGTCGGCGTCCTTCTTCGCCGCGTCGACCTCGGCGACCATCGCCACGCTCGCCTCGGGGTCGAGGCAGCGCAACGGGTCGGCGTCGATCCGCTCGGCGTCGGCGGGCACCGGCACGAGCCCCGGCTTGGCCGCGACCGAACCCAGCTCGACGACGTGCGAGACGATCTCGATGCCGAGGCCCTGCTTCAGCAGCGCCTTGGCGACCGCGCCCACGGCCACCCGGGCGGCGGTCTCGCGAGCGCTGGCCCGTTCCAGGATCGGCCGGGCGTCGGTGTGCCCGTACTTCTGCATCCCGGCCAGGTCGGCGTGGCCGGGCCGGGGCCGGGTCAGCGGCGCGTTGCGGGCCTGGGCGGCGAGCAGCTCCGGGTCGACCGGATCGGCCGCCATCACCGTCTCCCACTTCGGCCACTCCGAGTTGCCGACGATGATCGACACCGGACTGCCGAGGGTCACCCCGTGGCGTACACCGCCGGTCACGGTGACGACGTCCTGCTCGAACGACATGCGGGCGCCCCGGCCATATCCCAGCCGCCGCCGGGCCAGGTCACGGCCGATCTCGGCGCTCGTGATCTCGATACCGGCGGGCAGGCCGTCCAGCACGGCCGTCAGCGACGGGCCGTGCGACTCCCCTGCGGTCAACCAACGCAACACCTGATCAGTCTGTCACGCCCCGCGGGCGGCCTCCGCCACACCGTGCCCCGCGTCTCACATTGGGGTACGCCCAGCGGCGTACCTGCGACGCGTCGCCGGGTCAGGTGCGGTCGCGGAGGTATGCGAGGGCCTCGGCGAGGGTTTCGAAGACCTGGTCGTAGCCCGCGTGGATGTACTCGGGCTCGGTGATGACCGTGACGCCCCACTGCGACCGGTCGGCCATCCCGTCGAGGACGGCGACCCGGTTGTGGCGGTAGATCGTCACGGCGATCGCACCGGTCGGATAGTCCAGCACGTCGACCGCGACGTCACCGAGGAACTCGATGACGAGTCGATGCAGCCGCTGCAGCTCCACGGCGTCCAACCGGCCTCCCACCAGCGTCCCACCAGATTGTCGCCCGCACGGGGAGCGGCAACATTAACGCCGGGCGTACGCTCCACGCCATGGCCGACGCGGTGTCCGTTACCCGATCGACGTACGACGTGATCGCCGCGCAGTTCGCCGAGGCGCAGGCGGAGGGCTATCCGGAGTTGACGGACGACCTGAATTGGCTGGCCGGGCGCATTTCCACGAGATCTCGGGTGGCCGACGTCGGCTGTGGGCCCGGCCGGGATCTGGCTCTGCTGCGGGCGATCGGCTTCCGCGCGGTCGGACTGGACCTGTCGGCCGAGATGCTGCGTGCCGGTGGGCAGCCCGGGGTGGCCCAGGCCGACATGCGTACGCTGCCACTGCGGGACGAGTGCCTCGACGGGCTGTGGTGCCAGGCGGCGCTGCTCCACATCCCCCACGCCGACGTTCCCCGTGTCCTGGCCGAGTTCGCCCGCGTGGTGCGGCCGGGTGGAGCGGTGCATCTCGTGGTCGCCGAAGGGGACGGCGAGCGCTGGGAGCGCCATGGATATGGCGGCGACGGGTTGCGGTGGTTCGCGTACCACCGGCTCGAATCGCTCTCCGCGCTGATGGCCGAGGCCGGGCTGACCGTCGTCGAGGCGGCGCACCGGTCGCATCACCGGGCGTGGCTGGGCGTACGCGCGGCCAAACCGGTTTGATCACGGTCGCCGAAAACAGCAGGATGGCGGCGTGACCACCGCCGACGCCGCCCCGCCGAGCTATCGCGACCTCTTCGCGTACCCCCGTTATCTGACCTTCTGGCTCGGCCAGGTGACCAGCGTCGTCGGGAGTTCGGTCTCCCTGATCGCCCTGCCCGCGCTCGTCCTGCCGGCCCGGGGACCGGCCGCGTTCGGCCTGGTGATCGCGGCTCAGGCGCTGGCCGGCGTGCTGCTGTTGCTGTTCGGCGGGGTGATCGCCGACCGCTACTCCCGCAGCGTGGTCATGGCGATCTCGGACGCCGTCTGCGTCGTCGGGGTCGCCGGATTCCTCGCCTTCGCCCAGTCGGGGCCGCTGGCGCTGCTCATGGCGGCCGCCTGTCTGGTCGGCGTGGGCGGCGCGATCTATCAGCCCGCGCACCGGGCCGCCATGCCGCAGGTCGTCCCGGCGGAGCTGCTGCAGAAGGCGAACGCGCTCGAATCGGCGACGAAGCGGCTGGGTGCGGCCGGCGGCGCGCTGCTCGGCGGCGTACTGATCGCGACGGTCGGCGCCCGGGGCGCGTTCGTCGTCGACCTCGCCACCTACGCCGTCAGCCTGGTGACGCTGCTCTGGCTGCGCCTGCCCGCCCTGCGGACGGGGGATGTGCAGCCGGGCGTACGCGCCGTGCTCGCCGAGGCCCGCGACGGCGTGCAGGAGGTACGCCGCCGTCCCTGGGCGCTGGTGATCATGATCCAGGGAACGTTGCAGGTGTTCTTCCTGTTCGCCCCCAATTACGCGCTCGTCCCGATCGTCAGCCAGCAGCGCTGGGGGCCGGAGGCGTACGGGTGGCTGTCGGCCTCCGCGTCCATCGGGATGATGCTGGGCTCGGCCGTCGCCGGGAGGATCCGGACGAACCGCCCGGGACTGTGGGCGATGAACGCCCTGGTGCCCTGCGCCATCCTCCCGCTCTGCCTGGCCCTGCCGGTGTCGCTGCCACTGTGGTGCCTGGTCGAGATGCTGGCCTGGGGCGGGATCGGCATCTTCTTCGTGCTCTGGTTCACCGCGCTGCAGACCGAGTTCCCGGCCGAGGTGCACGGCCGGGTCTTCTCGCTGGAGTCCATCGGCAACTTCGCCCTCCAGCCCATCGCGATCGCGGTCGCGCCGCTGCTCGCCTCCACCATCGGCATGGGCGCCTTCGTGGCGATCGCCGTCTTCGTGATGGTCGCCTCGACGTACGGCGTCTTCCTGGTACGGGGCGTCACGGAGTTGCGGTCGCCCCGGCCTGTCGTGTGACGATCACTACTCTCGGCGTATCAAGAAATGGAAAGAATGAGCGACGCGTTGGCGGAGCATGTGACCGTGCGTGTGCGACCCGGCCTGCTCTTGACCGTCCTAGGTGGATTGAGCGCGGTCGGCGCGTTCTCCTTCGACATGTACCTGCCGGCCTTCCCCGCGATCGCCGACGACCTGACCGTGGCCCCGGCCGAGGTGCAGCTCACGCTGACCGCGGCGCTGGTGGGCCTCGGCATCGGGCAGTTGCTGGGCGGGCCGATCTCGGACCGGTTGGGCCGGCGCGGCCCGGTGCTGGCCGGAACGGCCCTGTTCGCGGTCACCTCGGTGCTCATCGCGTTCGCCCCCAGCATTCCGATCCTGGTGGCGTTGCGGCTGCTTCAGGGCATCGGCGGCGGGTTCGGCACGGCGATCTCCCGCGCGGTCGTCCGTGACCTCTACTCGGGGGCCGAGGCCTCCCGCTATCTGTCGCGCATCCTGCTCGTCTTCGGCGTCGCGCCGGTGGTGGCCCCGACCGTCGGCGCCGCGGTCCTGCGGTACACCAGCTGGCGCGGCATCTTCGTGCTGCTGGCGATCTACGGGGTGCTGTTGGGCGTCGCGATCCTTCGATTCCTGCCGGAGACCCTGCCCTCCTCGGCTCGGCGGCCAGGTGGGCTGACGACGGTGCTGCGCGGCTTCGGCCGGCTGGCCACCGACCGCCGCTACCTGGGCTACTCGCTGGCCGGTGGACTCAGCTTCGCCGGACTCTTCGCCTACCTGTCGGGCAGTTCGTTCGTGCTCCAGGACGTCTTCGGGGTGTCGCCGCAGACCTACGGCCTGATCTTCGGGCTCAACGCGATCGCCCTGGTCACCGCCGGGCAGATCTCGGCCCGCATCGTCGGCCGCCGTACGCCCCGCACCCTGCTCTTCACCGCGCTGTTCATCGGGCTGGGAGCCACGGCCGTGCTGGTGGCCGGGGCAGAAGCGGGCAGCCTGCCACTGGTGATGATCCCGCTGTTCCTGTTCATCGGCAGCCTGGGCGTGGTCTTCCCGAACAGCACCGCGCTCGCGCTCGACCAGCACCCCGAGATGGCCGGGACGGCCGCCGCCTTCATGGGCGCGACCCAGTCCGCCATCAGCGCCGTCGCCGGCCCGCTCGTCGCCGCACTGGGCGCCGCGAGCGGCGTGCCCATGGCGGCCGTGATGCTCGGCTTCGCGTTCGCCTCGCTGGTCGTGGTCTCCCTGCTGACGCGGGCCCAGCTCCGTCCCGTCGCCGCCTGAGCCCCGCTCTCGCGCTCCGCTCGGGGCTCTCCGCGCTCGGGGCTCTCCGCGCTCGGGGCTCTCCGCGCTCGGGGCTCTCCGCGCTCCGTGCTTTCCGCGCGATCATGAACTTTCGGCCATGATCGACCGGCGTGTCGCGTCCGTAGCGCCCTGATCGACTCCCCAACGCCCTGATCAACGGGGAACCCGATCATGAGTTGGCGGCCCGGCCCCTCGGTCGGGTGGCATACCGGGATCGATCAGGAATGGAGAAGCACGGCCCCCTCCCAGCACGTAGCGTGAGCTCAGAGGGCAAATCGTCGACTAGGAGTAACCATGACTGACGTCTCCAACGAGGGCATCAAGACCGTTCTGCACCCGGTGTCCGATCTGGCGGCCGCCAAGGCGGTCTACACCGCGCTGCTCGGCATCGAGCCGCAGGCCGACTCGGAGTACTACGTCGGCTACGACCTCGCGGGCCAGCACATCGGACTCGTGCCGCAGGGCGGGCCGCAGAGCATGTCGTCGCCGGTGGCGTACTGGCACGTCTCGGACATCGCCGCGAAGCTGGCGGAGATCACCGCCGCGGGCGGGAAGGTGAAGGACGAGCCGCGCGAGGTCGGCCCCGGCCGCACGGTGGCCACGTTCACCGACGCCGACGGCAACGTGCTGGGCCTCCTCGAGGACAAGTAACCGGTCGCAGTGAGCCGGGTCCGCCGATTGTCGGCGGTCCCGGCTACTTTGGTCCGACCGAGTCAGACACGAGGGACGGAGTGACGATGCACGCTGCCGACAGCCATGACTTGATCCGGGTGCACGGAGCACGCGAGAACAATCTCAAGGACGTCAGCATCGAGATCCCCAAGCGGCGGCTGACCGTGTTCACCGGGGTGTCCGGGTCGGGCAAGAGTTCGCTGGTGTTCGACACGATCGCCGCCGAGTCGCAGCGGATGATCAACGAGACCTACAGCGCCTTCGTCCAGGGTTTCATGCCGACGCTGTCGCGCCCCGAGGTCGACGTCCTCGACGGGCTGACCACCGCGATCATCGTCGACCAGGAGCGGATGGGCGCCAACGTCCGCTCGACCGTCGGCACCGCCACCGACGCCAACGCCATGCTGCGCATCCTGTTCAGCCGACTGGGGCAGCCGCACATCGGCTCGCCCAACGCGTTCTCCTTCAACGTCCCCTCGGTCAGCGGCACCGGTGCGATCACCGTCGAGCGCGGCGAGGGCAAGACCGAGACGTTCACCCGCACCAGCACCGGTGGCATGTGCCCCCGGTGTGAGGGCATGGGCTCGGTCAGCGACTTCGACCTGACGGCGCTCTTCGACGAGACGAAGTCGCTCAACGAGGGCGCTTTGACCATCCCCGGATACAGCATGGACGGCTGGTACGGCCGGATCTATCGCGGTTGCGGGTTCTTCGACCCGGACAAGCCGATCAAGAAGTTCACCAAGAAGGAACTGGACGACCTGCTCCACAAGGAG
The DNA here is from genome assembly GCA_013361475.1 of Hamadaea sp. Classification (GTDB taxonomy): domain Bacteria; phylum Actinomycetota; class Actinomycetes; order Mycobacteriales; family Micromonosporaceae; genus Hamadaea. The sequence continues at coordinate 6,112 of JABFYB010000409.1, read as the reverse complement.
CCGACCAAGATCAAGGTCGAGGGCATCAACCTCACCTACGAGGGCCTGATCCCGAAGATTCAGAAGTCGTTCCTGTCCAAGGACGTCGACGCCCTGCAGCCGCACATCCGGGCCTTCGTCGAGCGGGCCGTCACCTTCACGATCTGCCCGGAATGCGAGGGGACCCGGCTCGCCGCGCCCGCCCGGTCGTCGAAGATCAAGGGCATCAACATCGCCGACGCCTGCGCGATGCAGATCAGCGACCTCTCCGAGTGGGTACGCGGTCTCGGCGAGCCGTCGGTCGCTCCCCTGTTGACCGCGTTGCAGCAGACGCTGGACTCGTTCGTCGAGATCGGGCTCGGTTACCTCTCCCTCGACCGGCCGTCCGGCACGTTGTCCGGCGGTGAGGCGCAGCGGACGAAGATGATCCGGCACCTCGGCTCCTCGCTGACCGACGTCACCTACGTCTTCGACGAGCCCACGATCGGTCTGCACCCGCACGACATCCAGCGGATGAACAACCTCCTCCAGCGGTTGCGCGACAAGGGCAACACGGTGCTGGTCGTCGAGCACAAGCCGGAGGCGATCGCGATCGCCGACCACGTCGTCGACCTCGGTCCCGGCGCGGGGTCGGCCGGTGGCGAGGTGATGTTCGAGGGCACCGTCGAGGGTTTGCGTGCCAGCGGGACGCTGACCGGGCGGCACCTCGACGACCGGGCCGCGCTCAAGGCGAAGATACGCAAGCCGACCGGCAAACTGGAGATCCGCAAAGCCGGTACGCACAACCTCCAGAACGTGGACGTCGACATTCCGTTGGGCGTACTGGTGGTGGTGACCGGCGTGGCGGGCTCCGGCAAGAGCTCGCTGATCCACGGTTCGGTGTCCAAACTCGACGGAGTGGTGAGCGTCGACCAGACGGGCATCCGGGGTTCCCGGCGCAGCAATCCGGCCACCTACACGGGTCTGCTCGACCCGATCCGCAAGGCGTTCGCGAAGGCCAACGGTGTGAAACCGGCCCTGTTCAGCGCCAACTCCGAGGGCGCCTGCCCGGCCTGCAACGGCGCCGGGGTCATCTACACCGACCTCGGCATCATGGCGCAGGTCGCGACGGTCTGCGAGGAATGCGAGGGCAAGCGCTTCCAGGCGTCCGTCCTCGATTACCGCCTCGGCGGCCGGAACATCGCCGAAGTGCTGGCGATGCCGGTGACGGAGGCCGAGGAGTTCTTCGGCTCCGGCGAAGCGCGTACGCCGGCCGCGCACGCGATCCTCGACCGGCTGGCCGACGTCGGCCTCGGCTACCTGAGCCTCGGCCAGCCGTTGACCACCCTCTCCGGCGGCGAACGGCAGCGCCTCAAGCTGGCCGTGCACATGGCCGAGAAGGGCGGCGTCTATGTGCTCGACGAGCCGACCAACGGCCTGCACCTCGCCGACGTCGAACACCTGCTCGGGCTGCTCGACCGGCTGGTCGACGCCGGCAAGTCGGTGATCGTCATCGAGCACCACCAGGCCGTCATGGCCCACGCCGACTGGATCATCGACCTCGGACCGGGCGCCGGACACGACGGTGGCCGGATCGTCTACGAGGGGACCCCCGCCGACCTCGTGAAGAAGCGCTCGACGCTGACCGGCGAGCATCTCGCGGCGTACGTGAACGGCTGACTGCGGAGGGCGCTGGATCAGGGTTCCGGGTCGAATCTTGGGCCAAGATTCGACCGAGAACCCTGATCCGGCACCCTACGCGGCGGCGGCGGCGAAGAGCGCCGTCCGCATGGCGTCGACCGGTGCGCTGACCCCGGTGAACATCTCGAACTGGTGCACCGCCTGGGCCAGAAGCAGGTCGAGGCCAGACACGATCCGGCAGCCGGCCGCCGCGGCCGACCCCGCCAAGGGGGTGGGCCAGGGCTTGTAGACCGCGTCGAACACGACCGTCTCCGGCCGCCACGGCACGACCAGCTCGTCGGCGACTCCGAACGGGAGCGTCGAGACCACCACGTCGGCTCCGGCAACCTGCTCCGGCGACGGCCACGGCACGTGGATCAGCTCCGGCAGCCCCAGCGACTCGGCGACCGGCCGCAGCTCGTCCACGGCCACCGCGCGCCGGGCGTGCACCTCGATCACGGCCGCTTTCAGCTCCCCCGCCGCGGCCAGCGCCGCCCGCGCGGTGCCGCCGGCGCCGAGGATCGCCACCCGCCGCGCGCTCGTGATCCCCGCCCACCCCAACGCGTCCACCATGCCAGGCGCGTCGGTGTTCTCCGCGCGCCAGCCGCCGGACGGCAGGCGTACGAGGGTGTTGCAGGCGCCGAGGGCGGCGGCGGTCGCGGCGACCTCGTCCGCCACGGTCAACCCGGCCTCCTTGAGCGGCATCGTCAGGGAAAGACCCGCCCACTCCGACCCCAGCTCCGCGATCAGCCCCGGCAAGCGGTCGATCGAGCATTCGATCCGCTCGTACGCCCATCCGCCGAGCCCGGCCGCGGCGTACCCGGCGTTGTGGATCACCGGGGACAGCGAGTGCTCGATCGGCTGACCGAGGACGGCCGCCCTGTGCTCGGCTGACATCCGGCGCCCCCACGAAACTTCCGATTGACGTATTCTAATGTACCGCAGCATCGCTCTTGATGCTGGTAGATCACGGGAGGAAAGTAGCATGCGAGCGCCTGCCATCCGGCTGTTCATCACAGTCGCCCTCGCCACGATCGCTGGAGTCGTTCCGGTCGTAGCCGCGCCGGCCCAGGCCGACACACTGAATGTGAGTTTCGGGGCTACGCCGCGGTCTGGCGAGACGGCAATTCGCGTCCGGACGGGACCCGGAACGGGCTATACGGCACTAGGCCAGGTCGCCTACGGCAGCACTATCCCCTGCTGGTACACCCAGTGCCAGAACAGCACCGGCACCGGGATCGTCACGGGTGGCAGTTACGCGTGCACTTCCGGCAGCGGAAACACCTGGGTGAAAGTCTATTGGAGTGGCACTCTCGGTTACATGGCCCGCAACTGCGTCGATCTTGTAGCCATCTAAGTACTTCGTTCTTTCATGCCCGCTGTGGAAATGACGAAGGCCCGGCCGCACCGCGGCCGGGCCTTCGTCAAGGACGGCCTAGCACCTCTCGAGTCCGAGCCCGTTCCTGACAGCCACATCGATGTTCTTACAGTGGCCGGACCACGATGTGGCGTACCCCATCGTGCCTGCCTTGTCGATGGTCACGAAGAAGGTCCACCCCCCGGCCGCCGGGTGGATCGCGCCCTTGAGCGCAAGCTCACCCGGGTTGCTGATCGGGCCGATCGGCATGCCCTTGCCCGTGGGCGGGTCGAAGGTGTTGTAGGGATCCTTCGGGTTGTGCTGTTCGCCCGCGAGAATCTTGCTTGAGTCTTTCGGCACCTTGCCGCTGATGCGCAGCCAGTAGTTGACCGCGCTGTCGATCTGCAGGCAACTGCACGGGAACCCCGGCTTGTAGACGCGGTTGTACAGCACCCGCGACACCTTCGGGTAGTCCTCTGCCTTGACGACCTCGGCCTGGCCGATCGAAGCCGCGACGAGCGCCTCGTACGGCGAGATGTTCAGCGCCTTCGCGGCGTCGGCGAAGCCCATGTCCCCGGTCACCTTGAGGAAGTGATCGGTCATGATCTTGATGGCCTGCTCCGCAGTGGCATTCGGCGGAAACTCGTAGGTCGCCGGGAACAAGAAGCCCTCGATGCCACCGACGCCGGTGGCGACGCTCTTGCCGTCCAACCGCTTGAACCACCAGTCCGGGATGAACTTCTTGGGGTTCGCCGCGGCCTTCTGGAAGTCCGCCACCGGGATGCCGAGCTCCTTGGAAAGCTTGTCGTAGATCTGAATCGTGATCATGCCTTCGGCGATGGTCACGCCCTTGACGTTACGGGTCTTCGGATCGAGCAACGCCGCGACCGCGGCCTCGCCGCTCATCTGCTTGTTCAGCTTGTAGAACCCGGGCTGGATGTTCTTGGCCTTCGGGTTCGCCTCGGCCGCCTCCACGAACGCCTTGTAACTCTTCACCACGTCCGCGGCCACCAGCGTATTGGCGATGTCACCCAGCAGCTGGTCTTGCTTGACCTCGATCATCACCGTCTCGCCGTTGCCCTGGCCGTCGTAGTCGGGCGTGATGAAATAGCCCGCGACCTTGTCGTACGCCAGATAGGCGCCGCCGCCGAGCGCGCCGAGCAGGAGCAGCGTCATGAAGAGGGCGAGGAAGCTGCGGCCCCGGCGCTTCTTCTTCGTCTTGCGCGGACGGCGTTTGCCGCCGTCGTCGTCGTCGCGGTAGTCGCCGCCGCCGGGCAGGAGACCGGGGCCGTCGGCGTCGTAGCCCTCTTCGAGGAAGCCGCCGCGCCGGGAACCGGTGTCGTAGCGGTCGTCGAGCTTGCGGTACGCCCGGGAACCGGTGTCGTAGCGGGGGTCGGGCTCGTAACGAGGTTCGCTGTCGTAGCGGGGGTCGTAGCCGGACTGCGAACCGGTGTCGTAACGGGGGTCCTGCGCGTAGCGCGGGTCGTACCCACGCTGCGTCCCCGTGTCGTAACGGGGATCTGGCGCGTATCGCGGATCCGGCGCGTAGCGCGGGTCCTGGTCGTAGCGGGGGTCGTAGCCACGCTGGGCGCCCGTGTCGTACCGAGGATCGCTGTCGTGGCGGGGGTCAGTGTCGTACCGGGGCTCATAGCCACCACGCGACTGCGCGCCGGAACCAGCCCAACCACCCTCCTGCTGCCACTGGTCTTGACGCGCGTCCGGCCGGCGGGATTCGGCGCCACTGTCCCAGCGCTCGGTCCGTCGGCGCCGGCCACGACCGCGATCATGATCCTCGAAGTCGAGGTTCAGGTCGTCGATCATCCTTGCCTCCGTCGACTCTCCAGGTAGTGCTGCAGGATCTCTACGGCGGCCGCCTGATCCACGACGGCTCGCTGGCGTTTTCCCTTCACGCCTCGATCGGAGAGCCTACGGGCTGCCGTAACGGTTGACATCCTCTCGTCCGCCATGACAATTGGCACGGGAGCGATGACTTCGGCCAAAACCCGGACATAATCGCGAACCTTTTTCGCGGCCGGACCTTCCATTCCCGCAAGGTTCACTGGTAAACCCACGACCACCTCTACGCTGTCATGTTCAGTCACGAGGCGCGCGATCTCAGCGATATCAGCCGGTACGCCCACAGTGGCGGACCGGATCCCGGCGGTGTCGAGGACCGAGACGTCGACCGAGTTGTCCCGGGCGAGGGTGAGGAGAGGGGTGGCGAGGATGCCGTCGGGGTCGCACTTGGCGACCCCGACGCGTACCGAACCCACGTCGATGCCGAGGCGTACGCCCCGGACCCACGGAGACGTCACGCGGCCTGCCGGACCGCGTCCTCGACGGCGGCGAGCAGCTTCGGCGCCTCCTCGGCCGGCAGGCCACCGCCCTGGGCGAGGTCGGCGTTGCCACCACCCCGTCCCGACAGCGCGCCCTTGACGAGCGCCGAGGCGTCGAAGCCACGGGCGCGGGCGGCCCCGTTGACCGCGACGATCAGCGACGCCTTGCCGTTGGCGCGGGCCGCCACGGCGACCACGCCCGGCCGGTCGGCCGCGATCTTCCCGCGGACCTCCTGGGCCAGCGTGCGTACGTCGTTGGCAGCCGCGCCCTCGGGGGCCTCGGTGCCGACGAAGGCCACGCCACCGAGGTCGGTCGCCGAACCGGCCAGCGACGCCGCCCCGGCCAGCACCATCTGCGCCCGCATCTTCTCGAGTTCCCGCTCGGCGTCGCGCAGCTGCGCCACCGTCTGCTCGACCCGGTCGGCGACCTGGTCGTTCGGCACCCGGTACAGCTCGGCCAGCCGCGACACCAGCAGGTGCTCCTTGGCCAGATAGCTGAACGCGTCCAGGCCGACGAGCGCCTCCACCCGGCGTACGCCGGAGCCGATGGACGACTCGGAGAGGATCTTCACCAACCCCAGCTGGCCGGAGCGCTCGGTGTGCGTACCGCCGCACAGCTCGCGGGCGTAGTCGCCGACCTCGACGACTCGCACGACGTCGCCGTACTTCTCGCCGAACAGCGCCATCGCGCCCATCGCCCGCGCCTCGGCCTGCGAAGTCAGGAACGCCCGGACCTCCAGGTCCTCCAGCAGCACCTCGTTGATCTTCTGCTCGACGTCGA